>JAGCZM010000121.1 GCA_017960005.1 Eggerthellaceae bacterium | reverse complement strand
TATCCATACGGATTTTGAGAGAGGGTTTATCAAGGCGGAAACCGCATCGTTTGAAGACTATGTGTCCTTGGGAGGGGAAAGCGGCTGCAGAAGCGCCGGAAAGCTTCGTCAGGAAGGCAAGGATTACGTCGTATGCGACGGCGACATCATGCATTTCAAGTTCAACGTGTAAGTGCTTGAATCACTCTTGCTTTTTTTGGAAACCTCCCGACTTTTGTCGGGCGGTTTTTGTTTATACGTTAAACTATTCAAGTCTTTTTAAGTTTTTGCGCGCCTTGGGGTTCGTGGCAGAAACCATAAGGTGCACACGACAGAAAGTTGGTGGTTTATATGGCAGCTCCCACTACCGAGCATGTACGCAATATCGTACTGGTCGGTCAAGACGGCGCGGGCAAAACCTCTTTGGCCGAGGCTATGTTGTTCGTGTCGGGCAAAACCCAAAGAATGGGTACAACGCATGACGGCAAATCCTATTTGGATTACGACCCCGAAGAGATCAAGCGCAAGTTCACCATCAACACATCCATCGCACCCATCCCTTACAAGGATTTCAAGATAAACGTTTTGGATACCTCCGGTCATCCGGATTTCATTGCGGATACGCTTTCGACGATGCAGGCAGCCGAGATGGCGATGTTTGTCATCGACGCCGTCTCCGGTCCCCAGGTCATGACCAACAAACTGTGGCGCATGGCAGAAGACATGCGTCTTTCCCGTTCGGTGTACATCAACCACATCGATCGCGAGCATGCCAACTTCGATACCGCCATGGCGACGCTGTATGCGCGCTTCGGATCGAGACTGGGCGCGGTCACCGTTCCCATGGGCGTCGATAAGGACTTCAAAGGCGTTATCGACATCATCCGCATGAAGGCAAGATATTTCAAAGGGGATTCCGAAGGCGAAGTCGTCGAGGATATTCCTGCCGAGTATATGGCCGTTGCCCAAAATGCCCGCGAGAAGCTTTGCGAGCTGGTGGTCGAGGCCGACGACGATTTGATGGAGAAATACCTCGAAGGTGAAGCCATCACCCAAGAAGAGTTGGAAGGTTTGCTCGGAGCTGCCATCACCAAAGAGCTTTTCATCCCGGTATTCGTGGGTTCCACCATCATCAAGCAGGGCATCAAAAACGTCATGTAAGACATCGCCATGTACTTCCCGAACCCCTCCAGCCACGGCCGCTTCCAGTTGGCCGGCGGCGACAGCATCCGCGTGGACGAATCCAAGCGTCCCGCCGCGTTCGTGTTCAAGACCATCTCCGACCCCTTTGTCGGCCGTTTGAGCTTCCTCAAGGTCTTGGGCGGTGTGCTTGAGCCGGGTATGGAGCTTGTCAATGCCAGAAACGGCAAGAAGGAGCGCCTCGGCCACATCTATGTGATGATGGGCAAGGAAACCACCGATGTGAACAGCGCCAAAGCAGGCGACATCATCATCGTTCCCAAACTTGCCGAAACCAAATCCGGCGACACTTTGAGCTTGACCGGCGAGATTGCCGTCGAACCCATCGAGCTGCCCAAACCGCTTTATCCGGTTGCCATCGAGGCGGGAGAGAAGAAGGACGAGGACAAATTGTCCACCTTCTTGGCCCGCGCCATAGAAAACGATGCCAGCCTCAGACTCGAGCGCAACGAAGAGACTCACCAGATGGTGTTGACCGCCATGGGCGATACCCAGGTCGAGATGTTGCTCAACCGCTGCAAGGAACAAACCGGCGTCGTTGCCAAACTCGTTCCCGTACGCGTTCCTTATCGCGAGACCATCCGCAAGGTTGCCGAGGCTCAGGGTCGTCACAAGAAGCAAACCGGCGGTGCCGGTCAGTTCGGCGATTGCTGGCTGCGCTTGGAGCCCAACCCCGGCAAGGGTTATGAGTTTATCGACGAGATCAAGGGCGGTGCCATCCCCGGAGGATTTTTGCCCGCCATCGACAAGGGCGTTCAGGATGCCATGCAGGAAGGCTTTTTGGCCGGTTATCCCATGGAAGACATCAAGTGCGCCGTATACGACGGTTCTTACCATCCCGTCGATTCCAACGAGATGGCGTTCAAGACCGCCGCGCGTATCGGGTTCAGGGCCGCATGCGAAAAAGCCAATGTCGTATTGATGGAGCCCATGGCCAACATGGCCATCACCGTCGGCGAGGATTTCGCGGGCGCGGTCATGAGCGACATGTCCACCCGTCGCGGCCGTATCATCGGCACCGACTCCAACAATGCCGGCGAGACCGTCATCAAGGTACGCGTACCCTATGCCGAAGTTCTCTCCTACACCAAGGATCTGCGTTCCATCTCCCGCGGCAGCGGCGATTACACCATCGAGATCGACGGATACGAAGAGGCTCCGATGGATGTCGCAAAGAAACTTGCCGCCGTATACGAGGCATCCAAGGCCAAGGAATAAGGTTTTGCGACAAGCAAGAAAAAGACCTGCCCAAAAGGCAGGTCTTTTTGTTTTTATCGAAGTTCTTTTTAAGCTTGCAGCTCGACTATTTCGTTTTTGTTTTTGTAGATTTTCCCGGCGGGGACAAAGCCTCTGACCAAACTCAAAGGATAGACATGCGTTCCTTTGCCGATGACCGACCCGGGGCAAAGCACGCTGTTGCAGCCCACCTCGACATGATCGCCGAGCATGGCACCGAACTTCTTTAAGCCGGTTTCGATAACCTCGTTTTGGTATTTGACGCAGACAAGGCTTTTGTCGCTTTTGAGGTTGGAGGTGATGGCGCCGGCACCGGTATGGGCGCAATAGCCCAAGATGCTGTCACCGACGTAGTTGTAGTGGGGCACCTGCGCTTTGTCGAACAGGATAACATTTTTGAGTTCGGTGGAGTTGCCCACAACCGCGCCTTTGCCGACGATTGCTTTGCCGCGGATAAACGCGCAATGGCGAACTTCGGCACCGCAATCGATGATGAGCGGACCGTGCAGATAGGCCGATTCGAACACGACGGCGTCTTTTGCGATCCAGATGTCTTCCCGGGGATGATCGAACTCCTCTTCGCTTAGGGTTTTGCCGATCTCGAGGATGATGGATTCGATGGCATCAAGTGCCTCCCAAGGATAGGTGTAGGCCTTCAGATACGATCCGGCAACGGAGTGTTCCAAGTCAAAAAGATCGGTTGTTTTTGCATCCATCTTTTGCCCCTTTTTTGAAATCTTCATTCGACGACGAGATTGCGCGAGCGCATCACGTCGATGATCGAATCGACGAACTGTTCGCAGGTCTGTACATCGGCGGCTTCGGCCATCACGCGAATCACCGGCTCCGTTCCGCTTTTTCTGACGAGGATACGGCCGTTTGACCCGAGCGCGTCTTGGGCGCTTTGTACGCTGTCTTTGACACATTCGTCTTCCATGGCCTTCGTTTTGTCGATGACCCGAACGTTTTTGAGGACCTGCGGGAATATCGTGACGGGAGATACCAGCTCGGATAAGGTCTTTTTCTTCGAGAGCATCATTTCCATGATCATCAGGGAGGTGAGCAGACCGTCTCCGGTGGTCGCAAACTGCCTGAATATGATATGACCGCTCTGTTCGCCGCCGATCATATGGTCGTTTGCGGCCATGTTTTCGTAAACGTATTTGTCGCCCACGGCGGTTTTTTCGTAAGCGATGTTTTGTTTGTCAAGCGCCTTGTAGAGACCCAGGTTGCTCATGATGGTGGTGACGACCGTGTTGGAGGCAAGGCGGTCGTTTTCTTTGAGATAGACGGCGGCCGCATACATGATTTGGTCCCCGTCTACCAAATTGCCCGCTTCATCGACGGCAAGACATCTGTCGGCGTCTCCGTCGAATGCGAATCCCACATCGAGCTTGTTTTCTTTGACGAAGCTTTGCAGTCCTTCGATATGGGTGCTGCCGCAATTCAGATTGATGTTTTGCCCGTCGGGTTCATGAGCGCGGACAAATACCTTTGCTCCCAGGGATTCGAACACGCCGGGCGCTATCGACGAGGCACTGCCGTTTGCGCAATCGAGGCCGACTTTGCAACCCGCAAAGGGTTTGTTCTTGTCGAGGCTCAAAGCATCCGTCAAAAAGCATGCGTATTCTCTGCAGGCCGACGAGTAGTCGTAAACACGGCCGATATGGGAGTTGTGGGAGAAGGGAAGCTCTTTGGTGGGAGAGTCGATGAATGCCTCGATGGCTTCGATCAGATCGTCTTCCGCTTTTTCTCCTTCGGCGTTTAAAACCTTGATGCCGTTGTCTTTGTAGGGATTGTGGCTTGCGGAAATCATGATGCCGTAGTTGAACTTGCCGTTTCTCGTGAGATAGGCAACGCCGGGGGTGGTCATCACGCCGACGAGGTAGGCATCGCAGCCATGAGCGGTGATACCTGCGGCCAGGGCATGCTCGTACATGTCGCCGGATTGGCGGGTGTCCTTGCCGATGAGAATCCGGGGACGGGTGATGTCGACGCCGGGATGAGCATCGGCAAACTTATCGATGGCCTTGGGGCAGGTTTGCAGTTTGTTGCAGGCAGAGCAGTTGTGCTCTTTGGAAGCGGCTGCCTTAAGACCGCCGTTGTTGCCGGCAATGAAGCCGAGGTATTGACCGATGACGTAGGCGTGGTCGGCGGTCAAATCCTTGTTTGCTTCTCCGCGAAACCCGTCGGTGCCGAAATATTTACCCATATGATGCCTTTCGTGAAATCAAAAGGGGCTACGACAAAGCAGCCCCGAATAATATGCGTGCTTTGTTCACCTCGAAATTTTACAGCAATGCCGCTGCGTCTTTGTCCATGTATACCGTCACGTCGGGGTGAAGTTGCAAAACGCTGGCGGGACAGGCGGAAGAGACGGGACCTTTGATGGTGTCAAACATCGCCTGTGCCTTGGATGCGCCCGTGGCGATCAAAATAATCTTGCGTGCGTTCATCACGGTCTTGATGCCCATGGTGGCGGCATGTGTCGGCACTTCGCCGATGTCGTTGAACAGGCGGGAGTTCACCTCGCGGGTGTTTTGGGTGAGTTCGACCACATGGGTCAGACTCTCCAAAGGAGTTCCCGGCTCGTTGAACCCGATATGACCGTTGCATCCGATGCCGAGCAGCTGCATGTCGAGTCCGCCGGCAAGCGCGATGTCTTTGTCGTATTGAGCAAGCGCCTCATCGGAGGTATCGATGCCGGAGGGCACGTGGGTGCGCGATTTGTCGACATCGACCAAATCGAAGAGATTCGTGTTCATGAAATAGCGATAGCTTTGGTCGTGAGTGGGTTCGAGACCGACATACTCATCCAGATTAAACGTGGTGACATCCTTAAACGAAAGCTTGCCTTCCTTGCATAACGAAACCAACTCCGCGTATAAAGGAAGCGGGGTGGATCCGGTTGCGAATCCCAAAACCGCGTTCGGTTTTTCTTTGAGCAACTCCACGTATTGTCGAGAAGCGGATTTTGCGATTTCTTCGGATGAGGCGATGATAATCTTCATGGGGCAAAGGTTCCTTTCTTTGCGGTGAAATTACGCGCATATTCTAGAAAAAAATATGCGCTTCATAAGGCAAAACGGGACGAATTTTCGAGAATTTCACCGGGGTGTTTACTCACTATAATGAACGCGACAAATAAATACCCCAAAATGGGGTTTGACAATCGATCGAAAGAGCGAAAAACATGTCTTTGCATTCGGAAAACAAACCTTTGTCTGCCGTCGGCAAATTGATGATTGTGCCCACGCCTTTGGGCAATTTGGGAGACATGACGCCGCGCGGGCTTGAGGCACTGCGCACAGCCGATATCGTTTATGCCGAAGATACGCGTACCACCGCCAAGTTGCTTTCTGCATTCGGTATCAAAACCCATATCGCCCGTCTTGACGAAAACATCATGGACACGCTTGCCGAACAGGTCATCGATGAAGTGCTCGGCGGCAGGATGGTTGCGTATTGCACCGATGCCGGTATGCCCGGCGTATCCGATCCCGGCCTTCGTTTGGTTTCCTGCGCGAGAAAGCACGGAGCAAATGTCGAAGTGTTGCCGGGAGCCACGGCCGTATGCACGGCATACGTCGCATCCGGTTTTACCAACCCCAGGTTTTATTTCGGGGGATTCTTCCCACGCAAAAAGGGAGAGGCGACGGCGCTTTTGGAGAGCTTGGCGTCACTGGATGCGGTGCTTATCTTTTACGAGAGCCCCAAAAGGATTGTGTCTGCGCTGAATATCGTTTCGGAGGCTTTGCCGATGAGGCGTGTATCGGTATGCAGAGAGCTAACCAAAGTGCATGAAGAGGTCTTGATCGGAAGCGCATCCGAGATCCGCGATCTTTTGTCCGCGCGCCAAGAAAACGAAGGCATCAAAGGAGAGATGGTGTTTTGCATCGATTGCGCAAACGCTCTCGAGACCAAGGGCAAGCAGGAAGATTCCGTATCGGATGCAAGCAAAGAAGCGGTTTTGATGCTTAAGGCGGGAATTGCTCCCAAAGAGGCGGTTTTGCGGATAAAGGAGCGCTTCGGCATTCCTCGAAACACTGCTTACGAAATCGTGCTTAATGCTAAAATTTCCTAGTTTGACAAAGGCCAAGGAGTTATAGAGACATGTCGAAGGGTACTTATTCTTTTACCACGCCCATTTATTATGTGAACGCGGCACCTCATCTGGGAACCGCTTACACCACGGTTGCCGCCGACACGGTTGCGCGTTATCAGCGCATGAACGGCTACGACGTGGCATTCGTGACCGGTTTGGACGAGCATGGTCAAAAGGTTGCCGAGACCGCCGAGAAAAACGGCATGACTCCCCAGCAGTGGTGCGACAGCATGGTTCCGGCATTTAAGGAAAGCTGGGATTTGCTTAACATCACCTATACGGATTTCGTGAGAACGACCGAGGATCGTCAAACGAGGACCGTTCAGAAGTTCTGGACCGATCTTTACAAAAAAGGTTTTTTGTACAAAAGCGCATACGAAGGTTGGTATTGCGTTCACGAAGAAACCTATTACGCGGAAAGCGATTTGGAGAAAAACGAGGAAGGGCAGTTTGTCTGCCCCGACTGCAAGCGTCCCGTGCGTCGTGCATCCGGTGAGGAGAACTGGTTTTTCAAGCTGAGCGCATTCCAAAACAAACTGCTTGATTATTACGAATCTCATCCCGATTTCATCCGGCCCGAAAGCCGCAAAAACGAAATCGTTTCCTTCGTCAAAGGAGGGCTGCAGGACTTATCCATCAGCCGTTCCACCTTCGATTGGGGTATCCCTCTTCCCTTTGACAAGGGCCATGTCTGCTACGTATGGGCAGATGCGCTGCTGGCTTATCTGACCGGTATCGGTTATGCCGACGATGACAAGCGCGCAGGCGAGTTCGAGGCGCGTTGGCCCATGCAGTATCACTTCGTAGGCAAGGACATCACGAGGTTTCATTGTGTGATATGGCCGGCCATGTTGATGGCTGCCGGTCTTCCCATCACCCATACCGTGTTTGGTCACGGTTTTTTGCTCACCAAGGGCGAGAAGATGAGCAAATCGCGCGGCAACGGTCTTCGTCCCGCCGATTTAATCAAGATATTCGGAGTGGATGCCTACCGTTACTACTTCATGACCGATGTGCGATTCGGTATGGATGGGGATATTTCCATGGAACGCATGGTCCAGGTATACAACGCCGATTTGGCCAACACCTGGGGAAACCTCGTCTCCCGCGTGCCGGGCATGAACGACAAATACTTCGACGGTGTGGTTCCGAATGCTTCACCGACGGCTTCCAACCCGCTCAAGGACATTGCCGAAATCATCTATCCGGAATACGACGCCGCCATGGCGCGCGTGGATTTCACGCAAGCGGCATCCGTCGTGCAAAAGCTTGCTCATCGCGCCAATGCCTATATCGATGAGACGGAGCCTTTCCGCATGGCAAAGGATCCCGAAAAACGCGAAGAATTGGCACAGGTCATGTATAACCTGCTCGAGACCATCCGTATCATCGCGCTTTTTATGGCACCTTTGATGCCCAACACTTCCGCCGAGGTTTACCGCCGTCTCGGATTGGGCGCAATCGATGGCATCGTCGATATCGAAAAAGCAGCCGCATGGGGACAGCTTCCCTTCGGCAACCGTGTCGAGAAAGGCGAGGCGCTGTTCCCGCGTTTGGACGAGAGCCTCATCGAAATAGAAGACTGATGGATAATCCCGATTTGGAACAAGGCGTCGTATCGAGAGAGGATACTTCGACATCCCCTTATACCGCCGCATCCTCGGATGCTCCCGAAGAACCCGATTTTGCCGATGCGCTGTTCAGACAAAGACGCAAACACGGCAAGTTCAGAGAAATCGAAGTCGCGCCCGGAGCAGGTCCGCTTTTTGATACGCATTGTCATCCTCAGCTGACTCCTTATCCGGCATCCGGTTTTGCCCGTGCGGCCGTATGGGGAGTCGAACATCTTGCCTGCGTAATCGATTTGTCCGACGAGGGTCCCCGGACCATAGCCAAATACGACGAATGGCTGCATGAAGCATTGCTGCTCATACCGTCGTTCGCGCAAAGCATCGGACGCGATCCCTCCGACGTCTCTTTACCGGAGATTCGATTCATTTTGGGATGCCATCCGCACAATGCGTCTCGGTTCGACAAACAGCTCGAAGAGACCATCCGCGCCTGTCTCAAGGATCCGCGTGCTTGTGCCATCGGAGAAAGCGGTCTTGACTTTTATTACAACGTTTCTCCGCAGGATGCCCAGATATCCATGTTCAAGCGTCAAATCGAGATGTCGCATGAGTTGGATTTACCGCTTTGTTTGCATGTGCGCGATGCCCATGAGCTTGCTTTCGAGATACTGGAGAAGGAAGGTTGGCCCAAAGCCGGCTGTGTCCTTCATTGCTATAACCTCGATCCGGATACCTTAAAGCCCTGGATCGAGCGTGATTGTTACGTGGGATTCGACGGACCGCTTACGTTCAAAAACAACGAATGCGTCGTGCAAAGCGCCGCAATCGTGCCCGAAGATCGCCTTCTTGTAGAAAC
Organism: Eggerthellaceae bacterium; assembly: GCA_017960005.1. Lineage (GTDB taxonomy): Bacteria > Actinomycetota > Coriobacteriia > Coriobacteriales > Eggerthellaceae > RGIG10264. The sequence continues at coordinate 9,046 of JAGCZM010000121.1, read as the reverse complement.
CGATGCGCCTTTTATGGCACCGGAACCCACCCGCGGCATGGCATGTTATCCTCATCATGTTTTGCATATCGCAAACCGTTTGGCCGAAGTTCGTGATAAATATACGGTCGAGGCAAAGCGCACGTTTTTCGAAAAGTTGGTAGAAAACGGTCTTCGCCTGTATAAACGCGATCCAAAACCGTGGCAGGAGGGGAGTGAGATTTGATGAATCGTTTGATTATCGTCGGCAGTCCTCGGACAGAGGGAAGAAGCGCATCTCTTGCCAATGAATTGTTCGAAGCATGCATCGAGGATTATCCCGATGACGGTGTTTCTTTGGCTCCGGTAAGCACGCTGGATATCGCGGGATGCAACGGATGCAACTCCTGCAAAGAGCTGGTCGAAGGATGGCTGAACAAGCCCTCCGAGGAGGCATCGAATCGCTGCGTGATCGAAGATGACATGGAGCAGATATACGAGCTCATCGATTCCGCGGATGAGATTGTCGTGGTGTCCCCGGTGTATTTCGGAGGGGCGCCGGCACAGCTGACCTGTTTGCTCAACCGTTTCCAACCGTATTATTACGCGAAGAAATACAAAGGCGACAAGCGACCTTTGACCTTGCACGTCATCGGAGAGGGTAAAGATCCTTTCGGATACAAAGCATTGGTTTTGCAGATTCAGGATGCGTTTTATTCGGCGGGATTCGAGCTCAATTGTATCGTGGATTGGGTGGGCAAAATCGATGAGGACGGAGCCATTGTCGAGGATGCATCCGAGTTTACCGTCGACGAGTATCTGGCTTCGGTCAAATAAACCAAATCGGGCAGACAAATGAACAAATCCCTGGCAAGCGTAAATGCGACACGTGAGGTGCTAGAGCGTCACGGTCTTTATACCAAGCACTCTCTGGGACAAAACTTTCTCATCAGCGAATCGGTGCTGATACGTATCGCAAAGCTTGCCGATCTCAAATCTGACGACGTGATATTGGAAGTGGGGCCGGGTATCGGCACGCTTTCGAAGACGTTACTCGATAATGTCGGTCGCATCATCGCCGTCGAGCGTGACAAAGATTTGCCCGTCGTTTTGGAAGACACCTTGGCAAAATCGTTTGATAGGCGATTCTTCTTGATTCAAAAGGATGCGCTTGATCTGACCGAAGACGATATATTGAGCGTACAAAAAGACAACCCGGTGTTACCCGGCAAATTTGTCGCAAACCTGCCTTACGCGGTTGCCGCAACGCTCGTGCTCGATTATTTCGAGAGGTTTGGGTTTTTGGAGAGTGCCACGGTCATGGTGCAAAAAGAAGTGGCCGATCGTATGAGCGCCGCTCCCGGTTCCAAAACTTACGGCGCCTACACCGTCAAATTAAATCTCTATGCCAGGCCCGTGGGACGCTTTGCAGTGGGCCCGGACAATTTCTTTCCCAAACCCCATGTGGAAAGCTCTGTCATACGGTTCGAGAGGGTAATACGCCTCGACAAAGATGGCAACGAACTTTCTCAAAACGAGTTGAGGGCGGCAAGCATCATGGCGGATGCCGCGTTTGCTTCCCGTCGCAAAACCATATCCAATTCCTGCAGAACCTACTTTGCCGGCGTGGGTAAGGTGTCGTTTGGCGGCATCGACAAAACCGGCTCCGAAATCTCGTATCTCCTTCCCGCAATCTTTAATGAGGTCGGAATCGATGCAGGTATCAGGGGAGAGGCACTCGGTCTCGATACGTATATCTCGCTGGGTCAAGCTTTGCTCAAATGTTGCTTTAAGGGATAAATCACACACGGTGCAAGTACCCGATTCTTTGCATATTGAGTGTCGGGATGCTAAAATTCGCCTCTGTTCGTTTTTCCAAAGGAAAGGGTCCCGTTATGGATCTGGTAAAGCAAACACAGATTATCGAAAGCATTCATCAAACCTTAAACGATTACGTGGGTAAGCGTTTGAGAGTTCGTGCCAATATGGGTCGTGCCAAGATCGTGGAAAACGAAGGCACGCTTACTCAGGTTCATCCGCAATTGTTCATCATGGAAATAGACCGCAAACGCGGACGTACTTCCAGACAGAGCTTCCAATACGTCGATATCCTGACCGGTACCGTCGAGTTGTTCTGCGGCGACGAGAGCATATTCGAGCCGTTTGTGTTTGAAGAGGAGCAGCCGGAAGTGGCCGTCACTCCTTTGATGGATCTTTTTGCAGACGAGGATTAACGTATCCGATAAACGTGGGGATGTAGCTCAGCTGGGAGAGCATCGCGTTCGCAACGCGGGGGTCGCGGGTTCAAGTCCCGTCATCTCCACCACAATATGGTTCGAAAACAGCTTTTACGAAGTTTTTAAGATATGGCGCAGCAAAACGGAAAACATTCTCACTCACCCAAAAGGGTGTGAAGACATGACCGGTTTTGTGTGCGTCTTTTTTGTATACGATGGGTATTTTGTCAGAACCGACAATCGATCTTGTCGGCGGTAAACATCGGGAGTGGCTTTTATGGAAAGAATCAAAACAATCAAGTACGTGCATATCTTGGTTCTTGCGACCTTGACGATACTTATGGGGGCGGCACTTGTCGGCTGCATCGAGGGTGGACAGCCCTCATCCGACGAATACACGATTACGTATGCCGGTGTCGAAGATGCGATAAATCCCAATACGGCAGAAACCTACACCGCCGCAAGCGGAACGATCGAGCTGCTCGATCCCATAAAAGAAGGATATCCGTTTGAAGGTTGGACCTATAACGGGCAGCAGGTCAGCGCAATCGACGGCGCTTGGGGACAAAATATAACCCTTGTCGCCAACTGGGGAGAGCATTTTTGCCATATTGAGTTCGAATGGGATCTCCCCGAAGAATACCGTTTCTACTTCTTGGGAGAGCCTTTCAGGACAGGGTTTTACGTTGAAGGCAAATGGTATGAGCTTTCCCCGAAGGTTTGGCTCAAATTCGGTGAAGACGGCGAAGTGTTCATCCCTTACATCAACGGAATCTCTTTGCATGTGGAGGGATTCGACAGCAAAACGGTTGGCACAAAGCACGTTACCGTAAGGGTGGACAATATCATGGGGCCAAATGGGGAAACCTTGTCCGCAACCAAAACCTATGACGTCGAAGTCAGAGATTACGACCACGAAAAATACGGCTACACCACTCAACCCGAAGATGTCTTTGTGTCTTTCCCCGAGGGGTATTCTTTGAGTGCCGAAGTGAGAAACGAAGATTTTGTCATCGCATATAACTGGATAGATACCCTGGAATACGAAGACCCCGAAGCGCATGCCGAGATGTGCTCCACGCAGTCCTACAATCCTTACAACTTCCTGCATGGGTCAACGGCTTTAACAAACAAACTGGAGGTTCCGTCGGCTTTCTATTCGGATGAAGAATCCTTCAAGCTTTTGACCGTTTACGACGATTTCACCAGAGTGTATTCCGACATTGCCGTTGCGCATGTCGAAATACCGGCATCCGCCGAGCTCGAAAACTATGCCCGTTTGGGAGAGTACGTGTTCGGACCGGATGTGACGAGAGGCAATCGTCCGTTTGATCTGTCGGAGTACGGAATCGGAAGCGGAACGATTTCTTTCGTCAAAACGGAAAAAGGTGCCGAGTTCACTTTCGAAAACGTCAATTTTGTCAACAACAACTACAAATGCGATGCCTTTAACTCATCGATCGGATTCGAGTACTTTTATGTCAAAGGCATCAACGGCCAAACCGCACCCGGCGAATACTATATCCATCTTGTCGGAGACAACTATTTCACCAACACCTATTTGGCTGACGGTGCATCCGGCATAAACATCAATTTCCAGAATACGAGACAGATAGAGAGAGCCGGAATCGTCAATTCCAGCACTCTTACCATCGACGGACCGGGAACGCTGAACCTTGTTGGCGGATCTCCCGCTTTATACGCGAACTGCATTTTGACGATCAAAACAAAAATCAACACCTCTCCTTATGTCGGCAGAAATTCAAGCGGCATTGAAGCAAACGACATTACGCTGGCTGAAGGAGCCGTCATCAATTCCACGAGCAAGGGTACTGCGTTGACGGCAACGATAGGCAATATCGTGGTGAACGACGGTGCGGCGCTCGATCTGAACCTGGTCATCCCCAGAAGAGAAGGCACCGCAGCCGGTATTATGGCAATTCAGGCGGGGGGAGACGTACGGTTCTCTTCCGATCATGTCAATATTTCCGTGACGACAACACCGGAGATTTATCAGATCTTCGATAACCAAACGGAAGGTGTCGATAAGTGCATTCTCGTCTCCGCGGGTAGATTCGTCGTTCTCGAAAACGGTACGAATGCCAATCTGAAAGTACTTGCCTCCAGCAGTCAAAACACGATACCGATATTCGGAATGGTATACGGTCTTTCCGGTGACAGCGGCGTTTATATCGAAGATTCGACGCTGAATATGGAGTTTTGGGCGGATTTGTTCTACGGCATATATGCGATTGCCGCGGACAGCACCGTGGAAATAGAAAACTCCGTCGTGAATGTCGACATGAAATGCAGAAACAGCATGAACGGAATCTATTGTGAAAACGGCAACGTGGCAATCATGCACTCCGAAGTGAACATTGCCGGACGCACCTCTTATGTTGACGAAGCACCGATGTTTGGTGTGTTTACCGGTCCCAATTCCGCAATCGAAGTAATCGATTCGCTTCTTGATGTGGACTTCAACAGGGGTTTGGCGGTTGCCGCTTACTTCGCATGGAGAGACAATCCCGCCAGATACGATGAAGCGTATACCCCGAAGCCGAAATTATTGGACGGCTTTGTTTTGGACAATACAAGGCAGATGTTCGGTTTGTACAGTGTATTTGCGATGGACGCAACCGGCGATGCGGGATTCCATGTACTCGAAACCGTCTTCGATACGGCTTCCGACGGTATTCCCGCAACGAAAGTCCATGTCGACAACAGGTAAGCTTCATAGAATTCGTCCGAGATCAATAAGGGCTTAGAGCTAAATGGCAACGGAGTGCGACTATGCAATCCGTTGCCATTTGATGTTTTGTCTCATGAAATCCAAAACCGCTCCGCAGGGGTTTTGTTGAGGGAATGTCGCCTCGGAAAAGAGGATCAGCCCGTTATCGGAGGTTTTCACTGCCTTTTGGTTTGCCCCAGTCATATTCGGTTTCGACAACTCGCTCAATCTCGGTGATGTCTTTCCCATAAAAGGCCCTCAGCCGTTCTTCCAGGATGCGATGGCGCCATGGGGAAGCTTTTTTGATTTGGATACAGTCGTCTTGTCGGGTTAATTCCACACGACTGTTTTCTTTGACTCCCATCTCTTCAAGAAGCGATTTGGGGATTTGGATCCCTTGGCCGTTGCCCCATTTACGTATGGTTGCCCGCATATCGCCTCCTTTCTTTGAAACGGTCGGTCTTGGCATAGACATACTACGCGCTAACGGCACCGGGTGAGATGACAATAGCTTATAGCCGTATCCGAAATCATCAGGCGTGGGCGTTTCATCAGGCATTTTGCGTCTGACTATTCATTTTCGTGATAAATCTCTGTATCTGTCGAAAAACCGCCGATTTAATTCTCCATACGGTTCTTTTTTGTGTAAAATACACGATTGAGTTTTTGTGATGAGACTGTTTTCGAACGGAGGACATGAAAATGGTTAAATCTGATGAGGTTAAAGAGACCGAGGCCGTAGAGGGTGCAGCCCCTCAGAAGAAGAGGAGCCCCAAGCTTTTCATCATTCTCGGTTCCGTCGCCGTGGTTATTGCCGCGGCCGTGACGGGCTTTTTGATTTGGCACTCTCAGCCCACCTTCTGCAATGACATTTGCCATACTCCCATGGATCCTTATTTGGATACCTTCTCTCAGGAAGTCGGCGTTCCCGGTCATGACAAGTGGGGCAATGAGGTTTCCAATACATCTGCCATGCTTGCCCCCTCTTTGGCGGCAAACGGCTATGGCTGCCTGGATTGCCATACTCCCACCCTGGGCCAGCAGATTCATGAGGCCATTTTGTGGGTGAGCGGTGATATGGATTTGGTTGCAAATGCCACCTACACCAATGGTGTTCTGCGTGAGCGCAACCTTGCTCAATTGGCCGAGGCCACCGGTGCCGACCCCGTCAGCATGTGCATGAATCCCACCTGCCATGCAACCTTGGGCATCTCCGATATGGCTTCCTTGGCTGCAGCTACCGCCGAACTTTACCCCAACCGCAACCCGCATGCCGGTCATCGTTGGGAATCCGGCGAACTGACCTGCTCCGATTGCCATAAGTCCCACCGTGCATCCGTCATGCTGTGCGCCTCCTGCCACAATGACGCTCCGTTGCCCGACGGTTGGATCACTCCCGCACAGGAGAAGCAATTGGCTCAAAGCGCTCCTGCCAAAAAATAAAGCAAGGGCATAAACGAGAAATCAAACCCACCGCTTCATGCGGTGGGTTTTCTTTTGCATAATGCGACGTCGTTGTTCCGAAAACCCCGTTTCTGCTTTACAGATTGTGAATAATCGGGCTTTGTGCCCTTTTTTTAGTCTTGCCGATGCGTCAAAATACCACCTTGAAAAATTGTTTGTGATTGAGTGAGGCATCCGTAATGATTCAAAAGAACAAATCACGTTTGATTGTGGTTACCGGCATCATCATAGCCGTGGTAATCGTGGTGTTTGCCATCGTGGCCGGAGGTACTTCCGCCAAGACGATTTCGGTGGCACAGGCCGCATCCGGCCAATTCGACGGACAACGTGTCGAAGTGTCGGGCAATGTCGTTTCCAATTCTTATTATCTGGAAGGAAACACCTTCAAGTTCAGTATTTACGACGCTTCCGTTACGACGGGGGAGAGCGTTTTGGTCTCTTATGACGGATCGGTTGCCGCCACGTTCGGAAACGACGTCATCGCCATCTGTACGGGTCGCATGTCCGAAGACGGGGTGCTCATGTGCACCAATCTCGTCACCAAGTGTCCATCCAAGTACGAAAGCGGTCTTGATGCGCTTGACGTATCCCAGCTGCTCAACAACAGCGAGCGTTTGACCGGCAAGATGCTCAAAGTCACCGGTGTTTTGAAGAGCGGTTCTTTGGCTCCCGCGGGTTCCGATGTTCGTTTGAGCATCGTTTCTTCCGACGGGATTTCCGTACTGCAGGTGAATTTCAACGGAGCACTCTCCGATGAGGTCATCGACGGTTGTGCGTTGGTCATCCTCGGTTCTTTATCCGATAACGGCGTTTTTGTCGGTACCGAAGTTTCTTTGAAAGGATAATCACATGTCGACGATAGGGTTGCTGGGCTTATTTCTTGCCTTTGCATCGATTGGGGTCTCGATTATTTGTTTGGCGGTGGGCCAAATCATTTACGCATCCGAGGCCGGTAAGGAAAAACCCCGCGCTTCCCGTTTGACGTTGGGTGAAACCTTTGCCTGGACCGGGCGTGTGGCATCCGCGGCCGCATGCCTTGCTTTGACGGTATGCTGCGGCGTTTTGGTGTATTGCTTCTTTTCGGGCGACACGTCCCTAAACTACGTCGTCACGGAACGCTCGAGCGCCACCGGCAATCTCGCATGGCTCTTTAAACTTGCGGGTTTGTGGGCCGGACGCGAAGGCTCTCTTTTGTTCTGGGCATGGCTTATCAGCGTGTTTAACGTCATCGTTGCATTCCGCGGCATAAAGCAAATCAAACCGCTCGACAATATGGCCCTGATGGTTTCTCAGATCGTCTTGGCGGCATTCGTCGGCATTCTTTTGTTCAGCGAAACCAATACGCCGTTTGCGGTTACTCCCGCGCAGTATTTCGATGCGGACGGCAATCTGCAGGGTGCCGCCACTTTGTGGGGCATGAACGCCATCCTCGAGCATTGGGCCATGGCCATCCATCCGCCCACCCTGTTTGTCGGTTATGCGGGCTTGACCGTTCCGTTTGCTTACGCCATCGCCGCATTGATCGTCAACGATTCCTCCAAGGCATGGGTAGAGCGTGTCACCCGTTACACGATATTCTCTTGGATAATGTTGACCATCGGTATCGGCTTGGGTGCCATCTGGGCCTATGGTGTGCTCGGTTGGGGCGGATACTGGGGATGGGATCCCGTGGAAAACGCCAGCTTGCTTTCCTGGCTCATCGCTTTGGCTCTCATGCACAGCTTTACCGTATATCGCCAGCGCGGTGCGTTCAAACGCTGGAGCGTCATGGGTGCCTGCGTGGCGTTTGCCTATGTCATCCTAGGCACGTTTATCACCCGTTCCGGTGTCGTGAACTCCGTCCATGCGTTTGCCGGTGACTCGGTTTCGTTGGCGCTGTTTTTGGCATTGACCATCGCGGCGGTTTTGGCGGGTATCGTCGGTCTTATCTATCGTCGCAAATCCTTTGCGGCCGATACCTCGACCGATGATGTCGAGCATGTCGCATCCAAGGATGCCGCTTATTATTTCAACAACGTGATACTGTTTGTGTTCTCGGTCATCTTGGCCTACATGACCTTAAGCTCCGCTTTGCCGGCATGGCTTCCCTTTGGAGGAGAAAGCCTTTCGGTATCCTCCTATAACGCCCTTGCCCGTCCTTTGGGCATCATCTATGTGGGTATCTTGGCACTGGCTCCGCTGCTTGCTTGGGGTAAAACCGACAAGAAAGAGTTTGCCCGTCGCATTAAGCTTCCGGCGATTTGCGCGGTTGTCATATTTGCGGGGCTGATGGTGTACTTCTTCATGTACCTGCTTCCCGGCTACAACGAGATCATCGCAGCGGGCGGCTCCATCGCCGAAGAGCTGTTGTTAAACGGATCTCCCGTTTACTACGCCATCCTGAGCGTGTTGGGCTTTGCGGTTGCCTCGCTTTTGTGCTGCACCGCGTTGTTCATGCTCGGACGTGCGATCTCCAATTACGCCAAGACCCGTCACGAAAACCTGTTTAAGGGCTTTCTGGCGCAGTTCAAGGGCTATGCCTCTTCGTTTGGTGGCGGCATCTCGCATCTGGGCATTGCGCTTGTGCTAATCGGTTTGATCGGCTCTTCCATGTATTCCACGGAAAAGGTTGTCTATTTGGCCTATGATGAGGAAAACGATACCGCCGAGAGCCTTG
>JAGCZM010000120.1 GCA_017960005.1 Eggerthellaceae bacterium | reverse complement strand
GCGTCCTTTTTCGTCGGTATGGTGGTCACGGCGATGTTCTTCGGGATCCTCGGTGTCATGAAATCCGTGTCCGTGCTCGTCTTCTCCGTCGTGGAAGGGATGCGAAGCCTCGTCCATGACCGCTTCGATGAGCGAGCTTGCGCCCGCGACGTTCATGAGTTCGATGACGCCTACGCCCATGACGGCGGTGATGGGCACCACCGGCAAACCCCACTCATCGGAGAGTTTTTCGATATCGATGATGTCGCCTGCGCGGTTTGCTTCATCCATCATATTGACGGCAACGACCAAGGGGACACCCAATTCGGCGATTTGCGTGGTCAAAAACAAGTTGCGCTCGATGTTGGTGGCCTCGACGATGTCGATGACCACATCGGGTTTCTCGTTGATGATGAAGTCCCTCGAGACGATCTCCTCGATGGAGTGGGGGGATAAAGAATAAATGCCGGGTAAGTCGACGATTTGCGCCTCGCCGTATTTGGAGACCAGATGGCCAACCTTTTTCTCCACGGTGACGCCGGGCCAGTTGCCCACGTGTTGTGAGGTACCGGTCAGTTCGTTGAACAGGGTTGTTTTGCCGCAGTTCGGATTGCCGATCAATGCGTAGGTTTTCATAAGGAAACCTCCATGTCACGGGCAGCCGATTTGCATATGGCGAGACGGGAGCCCTTGATATCCACGATCAGTCCCGGGAATCCCGAAGAAAGCACGCGGAGTTTTTGTCCCTCCATCAAACCCAAGCTGTTGAGACGGGCAAACGCTTTACCGTGCGCGTTATTGGAAACGATGGTAACGGTTTGGCCCCCTTTGGCATCTGCCAGCTGCATTGGCGATCCTTTCTTTTTGCAAGACATAAAAGTTAGCCTTGCCTATCTTTGTCGATAACAGAATAAGACATATAAGTTAGATGTCAATAACTTTCGATGTTTGAGCTATGCGTGAATCGAATAATCCGTTTTCTTTGAAAAACGTCAAACGGGAATTTTTGCGTTATCTATAATAGGAATATCGCATAAGCAACGAAGCGTCGGGGAGGCTTACATGTCGGAGAAAGCAAACTACATCGTAAACGAGCGCGGAGAGCATCAAATCGTGCAGGGAGGCCCGCTTTTGGGAGAGGACGGATCGATTGTTTCTCCCGGTTTTGCCTACAATCTCGTTTATACCTACAACAGAGAAGGCGCGAAGGTTTCTTCCGTGCGCATCAAGGAGTGGGATTACTATCTGATAAACGACGGCAAACGCGCTTTGGCTTTGACGCTGGGAGATTTGGACTATCTGGGTATGCTGTCGGCATCCGTGATGGATTTCGAGACGATGACATACAAAACCACCAGCGAAATCCTGCCTTTGCCTCTCGGTTCGTACAATCTGCCCCGCGATTCCTCAAACGGCGTATCCGCGTTTAAGAACAAGCGCGTGGATTTCAGGTTCGAGGCAACGCCGCTTCGCAGAATATTGGACGTGTCCTTTGCCAAATTCGACGGGGACGAGGAGTTGAGCGCCCATGTCGAGCTCGACAACATTCCTCGGGATTCCATGGTCATTGCGACTCCCTGGAAAGAGGACAAGCATGCGTTTTATTACAACCAAAAGATAGTCGGCATGCGTGCCGAGGGCTCTTTTTTCAAAGGCGGCGTCGAGCACGTGTTTGACAAAGAGGATTCGTTCGGTTTGCTCGACTGGGGTCGCGGTGTATGGACGCGCGACAACATGTGGTACTGGGGTGTCGCCCAGGGATGGCAAAACGGCCATGGCGACAACGGAGCGGATGCGCCCGATAAGCACGTGTTCGCGTTCAATATCGGATATGGGTTCGGGGATACCTCTCTCGCTTCGGAAAACATGGTGTTTGTCGACGGTATCGCCCATAAGATCGGCAGACTGGATTTCGGGATTCCCAAAACCGACAAGTTCGATACCTCCAAAACGGTTTCCGAGCGTTTTTATTTGAATGAGCCGTGGCACATCAAGGATGAGGAGGGAAGGTTCGATATGATCTTCACGCCTCAGATGGATCGCGTCGACTGTATCAACTTCGGTGTCATAATCACTGACCAGCATCAGGTATACGGACTTTTGAACGGCTATGTCATCTTGGATGACAGCACCAAGTTCGAAGTTAAGGATTTGCGCGGATCCGCGGAGGTGGTTCGCAACAAGTACTAGTCTTGTTTCTTTTCTTTCGTCAGCGCGATGACCACGATCATGGCGCAGATGAGGGCGACACCCAGCAAATCAAACGGCGTGAACTGTGTTCCCAACCAGAAGTGGGTGATCACCAAAGAGGCAACCAATTCGACGGTATTGAGCAGGCCCGCACGAACCGGGCCTGTTTCTTTGACGCCTTTGACAAAGAACATGTAGGCGCCCAAGGTGCCGCATAAAACGATGCCCGCCATGGCTCCCACGATGGGCCAGGACAACTCCACCGGATAATTCCAGGGTTGCAAAATGAGGCAGGCAAACACCGAAGCGATGACCATGGAGACGGCATTGACACTCAATGTCGAGTATTTCTTGACCAACTCGACCGGCATCAGGACATAGGCAGCCATGGCCAAAGCGGCAAAGACGCTCCAAAGGATTGCCTCGTTCGACAAAACCAATCCTCCCCATACGCCGTTGGTGGCGATGCACCAGCAACCGACGATTGCCAGTATGAAAGACAGGTATTCTCCCAAACGGGGGAAGCGTTTTTGTTTGAGGCAGGTGACGCCGATGACGACGATCATGCCGACCTGTTCGATGGTCGTGGCGATGCCGGCATTGGTGTAAGAGATGAGATACATGTAGCCGAGCTGACATCCCAGCACGCCGAACAAACCGTACAACACCATGCGAATCATGGTGTTTTTGTCTCGTATCATGACGTTCAGCTCCTTGTGTTTGAAACACAAAGCCAAGATCATGAACAAAACGGCACCGGCAATGAGACGCCAGGAGGTGACCCAGGAAGGCGACAGCCCGAAATCGTCGTAGAGCAGCTGCGCGCATGCTCCGGAAAATCCCCAGAGGATTCCGCTGATGATGACGAATATGGCACCGCGCAGTGCTTTGTCGGAAATCATGACACGCCTTTTTAGGTAGAACTTCGCGTTAAATCGCACGAATGGGCAGTATAGAGCCTTTTTACGAAATATTCCGCATAATTTGCGAGTGGTATACGCCCATAAACAAGAGGCGCCAAATTCGGTAAAATATTCGGTTAAAGAAAATTGCCTTTCGAAGGCAGAGAGAGGTCAAATCATTGGCACGGTTCAATGACGACATAAAGCAAGCCGCGAAGGTCGCCGCAAAAAGCTACCTCATCGTCATCGGGTGCGTATTGGCGTTCCTGGTGTTTTTGGCTGCAATTATTTTGATCGTCTCTTTGCTTGCGACGCTGTAGCGAAGGTATGAGCGTATGTGGCAGCGTTTGACATTATATGATGCGCGCGTTATCGGGCATTATTTGGGCTTGTTGCTGATTGCGTTCGGCGTGGCCATGCTCGTGCCTTTCTTGACGGCCGTCGTCATGACCGAATGGCAGGTCGCTTCCCGTTATTTCTTGGGCGTCGGTGTGGCCGTGTTTGTCGGTTCGGCGCTTCGTCTGTTGCGTATACAACCCGGCAAATTGGATCGTCAGCAGGCTTTGATTGTCACCGGCTTGGCTTGGATCGTGCTTGCGTTTGTCGCGACCGTTCCGCTCTATCTTTCCGGACACTATATGACCTACATGGATTGTCTGTTTGACTGCGTATCGGGTTTGACCACCACCGGCGTGTCAATCATCGTGGATTTGGACCACCTTTCCACGGCGGACAACATGTTCAGGTTCGTGATGCATTTGATCGGCGGTTTGGGATTGATCGTCGTCGCGCTGTCTTTGGGTTTGTTCGGCAAAGGGGCCGGTGCTTCTTTGTATACCTCCGAAGCGAGAAGCGAGCACGTGGTCCCCAATGTCGTCGATACCGCCAAGCTGCTTGCGCGCATCACGTTTTTCGTGGTGATAATCGCGTCGATTCTGATATTCGTGTTTTGCTGGGTCATGGGTATGGACCCGGCCCGCGCGGGATTCCATGCGCTGTGGCTTTCCATCACGGGTTTCGTGACGGGCGGTTTTGCCCCCATGAGCCAAAGCGTTGCCTATTACCATTCTTTCCCGCTTGAGATCGTGTTGATGCTGTTGATGACCATGGGTGCCGTCAACTTCGCCGTATACGCCGAAGTGCGAAGGGGACAGCTCAAAGAGTTCACCAAGGATCTCGAAATCCGCACCACCGTCATCTGGCTTATCGTCATCGTCATCGTCATCACCGCATCATTGGCGACGATGGGCATATTCGACGATGCGTTTGCACTTATCAGACGCGGTCTGTTCATGGTCATCGCGGCCTTTACGACAACCGGTTTGCAAAACATCACCTCAGACCAGCTGGTCACGGTGTTTTCTTCGGGCGCGTTTTTCACATTGGCGCTGGTCATGGCGGTCGGCGGCGGTGTGGGATCCACCTCAGGCGGTATCAAGCTCAACCGCATCGGCATTATCTTCAAATCTGCGGTTGCCGACATCAAGCAGGCGGTTTCTCCGGATACGGCCCGCGTGTCGGTCAGTTATAACCGCATCGGCAGAAGGGTTTTGACCAGCGAAGTGGCCAAAGAGGCCATGACGATATTCGTGTTGTACTGCGCGACGTATTTCATCGGAGCGCTGGTTGGTGTCGCGTACGGACATGACGCGGTATCTGCCCTCTTCGAAAGTATCGCCATGACGTCAAACGGCGGTCTTGTCACCGGCAATATCGTTTCGCCGGGTATGGATGTGGGTCTGGAAACCTTCTATATCCTGCTCATGTGGGCAGGTCGTCTCGAGTTTTTGACCTTTGCGGCTTTAATCGTCAAAATCATTGTCTCGTTTAAACCCCGTCCCGGCAAGCGTGCCATAGAAAAGCGTCATGCCGCGTTCAAAGAAGAGATGAGCAAAATGATGGGCGAGCCGAGCACGGAAGAAGCCAACGAGCCCACGGCCGTTGTTTCCGAAAACGGCAAACCCGGCGTCATGACCGTTCAAAAAGTCAAACGTGGCGCCAAAGACGTGAGATTCATCAACCTGAGGAAATAACGATGAAGGCACTCAAGAACAACAAGATTTGGTTGATAGCGGCCGTTTTGGTCGTGATACTTGCCGCCTTGGCGGTAGTCGTGTTCGTCGTCATTCCGCAGGCGGAAAGCAACAGACAACTCGACCCCGTACCGGCTGTCGACGGTGACGGCGACGGAGAGGCAGATCCCGAGGATTTGCCGGTGGTCATCACCATCGAGGAGCTCAATACGGCAAACGCTTCGTTTGATGGGGCATATGTCGAGTTTACCGGCGAGGTGATAGGCGATCGCATCATCGAGAATATCGACGGTTCCCGTGTTTGGATCATGCTCAACTCTCAGCGTGATGCAAACGCGAGCATCGCGGTCGTGATGTCTTCGGCGGATGCCGACATGATAGATACCTTCGGTGCCTACGGCAAGACCGGCACCACGTTGAGGGTCAGAGGCTACTTCTTCGTGGCCTGCCCCGAACATGCGGGCGGCTTTGACGTGCATGCCGCATCCGTGGACGTGCTTGCTCCCGGCAGCAGCAATCCCGACGAGTTCGACATCAACGCGTTTATCCCCGGAGCCATATTCTTGGGCGTGGGCATACTGCTTTTGGCATTGTTCATCTATATTCGTGAGCGCCTGCGTTAACAAATGCGTAAACACTCCGGACAACATCGGTTATGCGCATCCGCCCATGGCGCTATAATGATTCACCTTAAACATTGACACTCCCGAAAGCTTGCATATACATGAACCCCGTAATCGTTATTCCCACATTCGTATCATCGAGGCCGCGTTTGGACGGCGCATCGATTATTTCCACATACGACCACACGACTCCGATATCGGCTCCCGGTGAGTTGGAAAGATGCTTGGCTTCGCTTCGCGGCAAGCCCGGCGTCAACCAAATCATCGTGTTGGTGGGATCGGAAGCGTCCATAGAAAAGCAGGCGCTCATCAAGATACAAAACCAGGTGGCGAAGTTTCCGGACTTACACATAGCGGTGTTCGGAGCGCCGGAAGAAACACTGATTCATCGTCGCATCGAACAACTGGGCAACAAAAGCCTCAAGGCGGAAATCGGTCTTGAAGGGTACGGCGCCATACGAAATTTCGGGTTGTTGGTGTCGCTTTTGTTCGGATTCGACGCGGTGGTGTTCATCGATGACGATGTGGTCATCAATGACGAGGATTTCATGGAAAGGGCACTGTACGGACTGGGTAAACTCACCAAATCCGGCATACCCGTACTTGCCAAGACCGGCTTTTATCTGAACTCGAGAGGGGAGTATCTTTCCGATGCGGCCATGCATTGGTATGATGCTCATTGGAAAACCGCCGATGCGTTCAACGAATGGATGCTCAACGTTATGGAGGGTCCGCGTCTGACCCGCTCCAACCGCGTATGCGGCGGTATTTTGGCCGTGCACAAAGAGGCGTTCAAACGTGTGGCGTTCGACCCATGGGTCGCGCGCGGCGAGGATATGGATTACATGCTCAACCTGCGCATGTACGGATCGGACATGTGGTTCGACAACCAGTGGAGTCTCACACATCTGCCACCGCAGATCTCTCCGACGGCAGAGGCCATCAGGTTCAGGCAGGACGCTTACCGCTGGCTTTACGAGTATCACAAACTCGAGTACAGCAAATCTCAAATCGACCTTATCCAGGTTAAGGCGGAATCCCTTGCCCCTTATCCCGGCAACATGCTTACTCCCGATTTGCCGCGACGTATCAAAAGAACCGCTTTTCTGCGTTCTTTGGCAACGGGAGATGCCAAGATGTATCGCAAGATTTCGAGGAGCGCACCGCGTGAGGCACAGGCCTACGCGCAGCGCAATTGCTCGAATTATTTTGGTTTTTTG
>JAGCZM010000119.1 GCA_017960005.1 Eggerthellaceae bacterium | reverse complement strand
TGTCCTTGCGGGTCGGGCAAAAAGTTCAAGAAGTGCCACGGTGCGGATTTATAAAAGATGATCGAGCAAAAAGACATAGAAGCCGCAAAAAAGCGCCTTGATTCGGCGAGAGCGTTCATGCGCATCGACGAGGTCGAATCCCAGCTTTCTTCCCTTGAAAACCAAATCGCGGACCCCGGGTTTTGGGATGATACTTCGCGCGCTCAAAGTATTTCGAAGCACGCAGGAAATCTGAGAGAGACGCTTGAGGATTTCAAAAAAGCCCAAGAACAGCTTTCCGACACGGAAACGGCGTTCGAGTTGTCCTTCGAAGACGAAGTGTTTGTACAAGAGGCAAAAGAGCGTCTGGAAGAGCTCAACAAACACTTGGATGCGCTCGAAGTAAACGCATGGTTTTCCGGGAAATACGATTCGGGGGATGCCATTGTCAGTATCAATCCCGGCGCCGGCGGTCTCGAGGCCCAGGATTGGACGGAGATGCTCTATCGCATGTATGTGCGTTATGCCGAGTCAAAGGGTTGGAAGGCCACGATCTTGGATCTGGTTAATGGAGAAGAGATAGGGCTGGACAAAGCGGTGATTCAAATCGAGGGCAGAAATGCCTACGGCATGCTTCGCAGCGAAAGCGGTGTGCACCGTTTGGTGAGGATTTCTCCCACGGATGAGAAAAAACGTCGTCATACCACCTTTGCCGCCGTGGCGGTCATGCCGGTTTTGAGCGATGACATCGACGTTGACTTGGACGTCAACGATGTTCGTGTGGACGTGTATCGTGCCAGCGGTAACGGTGGGCAATGCGTCAATACCACCGATTCGGCAGTAAGACTTACCCATATGCCGACCGGTATCGTGGTTACCTGTCAAAACGAAAAATCCCAACTCCAAAACAAAGAAGCGGCGTTCAAAGTGCTTCGCGGAAAGCTTTTCGAGCTTGCGATGCAGAAACGCCAAGCTGAGATAGACGATCTGCGTGGGGATGTGCGCCATATAGAATTCGGCAGTCAGATACGCAATTACGTGTTGTATCCCTATCAATTGGTCAAAGATGTCAGGACCGATATCGAAACCGGCAACGTGGAAGCGGTCTTGAACGGACAAATAGATGAATTCGTTATGGGCTACCACAAATGGCTGGCATCGCTGTAGCGGCGTGTTGCTACAATGCAAACGTCAATGATTTGCATGCTGTTTGCGTAATCCGCAAAGCATAATCGAAGAAAAAGGCGATTAACACATGAGCAATGTCGCGGGTGCCGATTTGAACGAATTGGCCAATCAAATCAGAATCGATATCATCAAAAGCATATCCGAAGCCAAAAGCGGCCATCCCGGCGGAAGTTTATCTTCCGCCGATATTATGACGGCTCTGTATTTCGGAGGGGTGATGGAATATGACAGCAAGAATCCTTCTCTCGAAACCAGAGACAGATTCGTGTTGGCAAAAGGCCACGCCGCTCCCGTTTTGTACGCAACTTTGGCTCATGCCGGGTTCATACCGATTGAGGAGCTGGCATCGCTTCGTAAGTTCGGATCGAGGCTGCAGGGCCATCCCGATTGCAATTTGGTTCCCGGCGTCGAAATTTCCACGGGATCTTTGGGGCAGGGACTTTCCATTGCCTGCGGCATGGCCGCCGCGTTAAAGCTCGACGGCAATGCATCCTGCGTATTTGCATTGCTCGGAGATGGGGAGTGCGAAGAAGGCCAGGTTTGGGAAGCGGCGATGTTTGCCGCGCACAATAAACTCGATAACGTCGTTGCCATCATCGACAATAATGGTCTTCAGATTGACGGGTGTATTACCGATGTCTGCAGCCCCGAGGATTTGGGAGAAAAGTTCAAAGCGTTCGGTTGGGATGTGGCCCATGCAAACGGCCATGATATCGATGACATGGTCAAAAAACTGAGCGTCGCAAAACGCGACAGATCCGGCAAACCGCACTGCATCGTTGCCAAAACCGTCAAGGGCAAGGGCGTTTCCTTCATGGAAAACCAGGCCGGATGGCACGGCAAGGCTCCCAACGCGGAGCAAACGGCTCAGGCGCTTGCCGAGCTTACCAATCATAAATAACACCAATCCGATACATTTTGTCCTGAGAGGTAAACGCAAATGAACGTATCGAAGGTATTGCGAGATCCGTCGCTTCCCGAAGAAAAAAAGTCGACCCGTGCCGCATACGGCGCCACGTTGGCAAAGTTGGCAGACGAGGGTTTGCCCATCGTGGCGGTCGATGCCGATTTGTCCGCATCCACCACGACGGCAAAGTTTGCCGCTTCCAAACCCGAATACGCCGACCGCTTGTTTAACGTGGGCATTGCCGAGCAAAACATGATCGATGTAGCTGCCGGTTTGGCGGTAGGCGGCAAGATTGCGTTTACCGGGTCGTTTGCGGTGTTTGGAACGGGGCGTGCTTACGACCAAATCCGCAACACCGTTTGTTACAGCAAACTCAATGTCAAAATCGCTCCCACTCATGCCGGTATTTCGGTGGGACCCGACGGCGGAAGCCATCAGATGATTGAGGATATCGCGCTGATGAGCGCGCTTCCCAACATGCGCGTGTTGGTCCCCGCCGATTACGCATCCTGCAAAAGCGCCATCGAGTTGGCTGCCAAGACACCCGGTCCGGTATATATTCGCATGGGACGTGCCGATGTGCCGTGTGTTTATGCCGACGACGCAAAACTCGAGATGGGTAAGGCTTATGTCCTTCGCGAGGGAAGCGATGTGACCATCGTTGCCTGCGGCATCGAGATCAAAGAGGCTCTAGAGGCTGCCGAGGCACTTGCATCCGAAGGCATCGAAGCCGAGGTCATCGATGCGTTTTGCATCAAGCCGTTGGACGTCGATACGATTGTGGCATCGGTACGCAAGACCGGATGCGTCGTTTGCGCCGAAGAGCACAGCGTAATAGGCGGTTTGGGATCGAATGTCGCCTGTGCACTTGCCCAACTTCACCCCGCACCCGTCGAGTTCGTGGGGGTAAAGGACACGTTCGGCAAATCCGGAGCACTTTCCGAGTTGATGGAATATTTCGGATTGGATTCAAAAGCCATATATAATGTCGCTCTCACCGCAATGGAAAAGCGCGATTTGGTAGAATTGGACAATCGCCGTTTTTAAATGATAGTGCCGCTTTTTGCGGTGTAATGCATAAGGATTTACGTTGAATCAAACAGGGTCGATCAATCAACTGAGTGAACAGCAGTATGCCAATCGGCAGCCCAATGTGCCTGTCGATTTTCCGGCACCGAAACTCATCACTTCAAACGTCGATTACTCGACTCCCGCCATCACCTTCGACCATGTGAGCAAGGTGTATCCTTCACAGCCAAACAAGCCTGCGCTCTATGATATCGCGCTGCAGGTTTTCGTGGGGGAGTTCTGCTTTTTGGTCGGCCACTCCGGTTCCGGCAAGTCGACGTTTATCAAGCTCGTTACCCGGGAGATTAAGCCTTCCCGCGGACACATCTATATCTCCAACGTCGATTTGTCGACCATGCGCAATTGGCGTATCCCTTATCTGAGAAGAAACATCGGATGCGTGTTCCAGGACTTCAAGTTGCTTCCCAACAAGACCGTTTTCGAAAACGTCGCTTTTGCGCTTGAAGTGCTCGGCAAATCCAACCACGTCATCAAGACCCAGGTTCCCGAAGTTTTGAGATTGGTCGGATTGCAGGACAAACTCAACAAGTTTCCCGATGAACTTTCCGGCGGCGAGCAGCAACGCGTTTCCATCGCGCGTGCCATCGTCAATCGTCCTCCCATCTTGGTGTGCGACGAGCCCACCGGCAACCTCGATCCGCAGACATCCCGCGGCATCATGGATCTGCTCAACCGCATCAATCACTCCGGCACCACGGTGCTTGTGGCAACCCATGACAGAGAAATCGTCGATTCCATGC
>JAGCZM010000118.1 GCA_017960005.1 Eggerthellaceae bacterium | reverse complement strand
TGCGCACGCCGCTGACGATGAATTCGCGACCGATGATAATAAGAGCAACCCATGTCGGCAGAATGCGAAGCTCGACCAAAGCAAGCAAAGCTGCGGTAACCAAAAGCTTATCCGCAAGCGGATCCATGAACTTCCCGAAATCCGTGATTTCGTTTCTGCTGCGGGCCAGATATCCGTCCAACGCATCGGTTGCTGCTATCAAAATGAATACCGCCGCCGATACCCAAGGTTTCCAATTGTTGGCATCGGGCCATAGCGGAAACCAATCCGGCCACGGACTTAAGATAACGACCACGAATATGGGAACCAAACAAATACGTATGACGGTCACGATATTGGCGGGAGTCCACATCATATCGGAAGAAGATTTCTTATTAACCGATTTGTCTTTTGTCTTGCTCATAAAACATCTCCCTCCATCTCGTACATCACTGTATCGGTGATACGCACCTTCAAAACATCCCCAATATTTCCGGATGCCAAATAAGTCACTCCGTCTACTTCGGGTGCCTGGCACATGCAACGTCCGTAAATCTGTCCGTCTTCCTCGGTGCCTTCCACCAAAACATCCAAAACCTTATCGATGTTTGCGGCAATCTTTGCGCTCGAAACGTTATCGGCGATATCGCGTATGACACGAGCTCTCTCGATTTTGGTGTCTTCATCGATTTGGTCGGGTAAATCGTAAGCCAAAGTCCCCTCTTCGCGAGAATATGGAAACACACCGACATAATCAAAGGGGCCATCCGCAACAAAATCACACAATCCATCGAACTCCTCTTCGCTCTCCCCCGGGAAACCCACGATCAATGTGGTGCGAAGAGTGATATCGGGTATGCGACTTCTGATGTGTTTAACCATATCGTCGAACTTTTCGGACGAGCCGCTTCTTCTCATGGCTTTTAACACAATCGGAGATACATGCTGTATCGGGATGTCGAGATAGCGGCAAATGTTTTGATTTTCTAGCATGACATCCAGCAACTTTTCGGTAACGCCCTCGGGTTCGGTATACATCACCCGAAACCAAGTCTGCGGATATTCGGAAGCTAAACGAGACAGCAGGTTTGCCAATGAATCCTTCTCTTTGAAATCGCTTCCCCAAATACCGGTGTCTTGCGCGATCAATACGATTTCTTTCACACCGCGCCCGATAAGCTGCAAAACCTCGGAATCAATCTGTTCAAAAGTAAAACTGTGATATCTACCCCTGATATACGGAATGACACAGAACGAACAAAATCGATTGCAACCGTCGGATATTTTGACGTAAGCGCTTACCGGGATCGCTTCATCGACAATAGATAAACCTACCGGTTCCTTTTCCTGAATCCCCATCAGTTCATCTATCACCGAAACCACGTTTTCTTCATCGGCACATGGCAAAAATGCATCGGCTTCGGCAAACTCGTTATGCAAATCGATGCCGTATCGCGAAGGCATGCATCCCGCGATAACCAGTTTCCCGTGGAAATCGCCGTCGAATCCCGTTTTGTCTGGTCCGATTATCCCGAATATCGTATCGATGCTTTCTTCAGTCGCCTCGGAGATAAAGGTACAGGTGTTGACGATGAGCACATCGGCCAAAGAGGTATCTTCGCAAATCGAATAACCGGCGCTCATCAGACGCTGTTTCATGTGACGTGTATCGACTTCGTTTTTGGCGCATCCGAGCGTCACGAAGCACACGTTTACCAAAGGGCGGTTATTTGCATGATTGATTGACATGTATAAGCCGGCAACCTAGCGATAGTTGATGTATTGAAGCGGCTGGCCGTAATCTTTATCTTTGAGAGAAGCGATGACGGCCTGGAGCGCATCGATACTCGTGGATACCACGCGCAACTTGTCGCCTTCGATAAGCGGTTTGACTTTGGGATGCTCGGCCCTTATGTCTTTGGATATTTTGGATGCGAGTTCTTTATCGATGCCGTTTATGACCTGGCCCGTCTTTTTGACTTTACCGCCCGATGCAGAAATCGGCTGGCCCCATTTGATTGCATTGAGTTCGATTCCGCGACGGATAAGCTTTGAGGCCAAAACATCGATGACCTGTTCGCACACGAAATCCGAAGGTGCCAATACCGAAAAGCAAAGTTTACCTTTGTCGAAATCCAACTCCGAACCCGAGTTCTTGAGATCGTAACGCTGGATTATTTCTTTTTTGGCTTGTTGATAAGCGTTGTCCAATTCCTGAACATCAACCTGAGACACAACGTCGAAACTGTTTTCTTTTCCCATGAAACGATCTCCTTAATTAAACTCACAAACTCAGACTGTATCCGTGATCGAGTTTCCAATCTTCGACAAACTCATCATACGAAATCGAATAGGTATACCACCAGCCGTTTGTCGTGGTCATGGTCACTTCCTGACCCCCGACATAGGCTTTGACATATTTGATGTATTTGGTTCTGATATCGATATCCTGGCCGGGTCCGATCAAATACTCGTTGGTATAGGGGCCCATGATCCATTTGGCGACCTTGAGGGTATTGTTTTGATATATCTCGAGATAGACGTTTTGTCCGTCTTCGATGGTGTAGGTGAAGTTGAAATGCTCGGGAATGGTATAGACCTCGTCGCGTTTTTGGATGATGTCCTCGACCTTGGTCATATCGTTTGAGGTGATATTGTTGCTGATTCCCGAAATAGGAATGGTGATTTCTCCGGCAATGATGTTGGATCCGGTTTGGGGGTTGCCGACCAAAATGATTATCACCGCCGAAAGTGCAACGATGACGAATGCGAAAAATCCCATCATGAAATTGTTGGAGCCGTTTTTGGCGCGAACGGAAGAGCGATCGGATGTGCTTCTTTGCGCACGGATACGGGCGTTTCTGCTCTCGGAAGCACTGGTGTATTCGTTTTCTATGGGACGCGACAGCGGAGACTGAGAAAAACCGGCGTCGGATTCTTCGTTGATGTCATAAGAAAGCTTTTCCATCTCCCCGGTGGATTCGATGTCGTATCCCGAATACCTGGCGTGTTTATCCGATCCGAAAGAACGACGAAGCGGATTGCTCGAATACGATTTACGCTCCGATCCCTCATCGGCAACCTCTTCTGTCACACTATCCTCTTCTAGCTCTTCGTCGACTTTCTCTCTTTGGGAAGAAATGAACGGGATTTTGAATCGATGAGCCTGCTTTTCGGAAGAGAGGGCCCTGCGATCTTCCGGCGTTGCCTCTGCCCTCTCGTCGGCTTCGTCTTGCAACGCCTTGACGGAAGAAGAACCTCTCAAGGTCGCATAACTTCTGCGTGTCAGATAATCGGGTGTTTTGTAACGGGGGCGCTGGTAGCTTTGACGCTCGGGATAAGTGTAAGAGTCATATGCATCCTCGTAATCGGTCGTCGGTCTTTTGCGTATGTTTTGATAAGGCGAAGACGGCTCTTCAAACCCTATATTGACGCGATTGGGGTCTTGTTTGCGTGCCTGTCTTTCCTTTTGGAAAAACGCGTCTTGATTGCCCCTTTGGTTTTGATAATTGCGCTTTGCACTGCGATAAGAAATGATGTTGTTTTCCGAAGGGGAAATATATCCGTATTCTTGGTCGGCGAGATATTCGCGATATTGCTCGTCGAAAACCTCCGAAACCTTATCGACATCCAACCCCAGACGCCTGCAATAGGTGGCAAGCATCAGCCTGGTGTGGCCTTGTGCCGGCAACCTGTCAAACGAAGAATCTTCCAGCGCAGCGATAAAACTCGGGCTGATTTTCAGCTCGGAAGACAGCGCATCGACGCTTAATTTCAAAGCGTTGCGTTTAGCTTTCAGTATGTTACCGAATGGGTCTTTAAAGGCCATTTCTTTTACCTGTCGGCACTCATTTCGAAATTCTTCAGTTCCTCAAGGCCTTGCGCGTCGACCAAAAGCTCACGGGGTTTGGAACCCGATTGCGGGCCGACGATTCCTTTGTCTTCCAGCATATCCATAATGCGACCGGCGCGGGCATAACCGACACTGAAATGTCGCTGAATCCCCGAAGTCGAGGCCATCTTCGAAGCTACGACGAACTCCGCGGCATCCCACAGCAGCGGATCGTCTCCCCCGCCCGAGCTCGGAGTCATGGAATCGCCGACGGCGATGAGGTTGGTTTTTAAGATCTCGGGATGGTAATCGCTTTCAACGTTTTGTTTGCGCCAGAAGCTCAGGATGTTGTTGAGCTCGGAATCGGTCAGCATCGGAGCCTGCAAACGTTGCGGCTTGCTTTCGGTGGTCTTGAACAGCAAATCGCCGCGACCGACCAGGTTTTCGGCGCCGGGCGTATCGAGAATGATACGGCTGTCGTTGCCCGTACCGACCTTAAGGGCGATGCGGTTGGTGATGTTGGATCTGATAAGACCGGTAACTGTTTTCGCATCGGGACGTTGCGTTGCAACAATCAAATGGATACCCGCAGCACGGGCAAGCTGTGCAAGCCTGCATATGGAAAACTCGACTTCCTTGCCGCTGCTCATCATCAAGTCGGCCAACTCGTCGATGGCAACGACGATATAAGGCAGTTTGATGGCATCTTTTGCCTCGACTTTACCCGCATCGACCATCGAGTTGAACTGGATGATATTGCGCGCTCCGTTTGCGGAAAACAGTCTGAGACGACGTTCCATTTCGGCAACGCACCAAGAAAGGGCATTTGATGCCTCTTTGGCTTCCGTGACAACCGGGGTGTAAAGATGCGGGATGCCGTTATAAGGGATGAACTCGACGCGTTTGGGGTCGATCAATATGAAACGCACTTCATCGGGGGTGCAACGCATCAAAATGCTGCATAACATGCTGTGGATGGACACCGATTTACCGGAGTTGGTGGTACCGCCGATAAGCAGGTGCGGCATCTTTGCCAAATCGACCACCACGCCGTTTCCCTGAACGTCTTTGCCGATGGCGATCATCAAAGGAGATCCGTCGATGTTTTGGAGCAAATCTCCGAGCAAAACGCTCTTTCTTGTCTTATTGGGAACCTCGACACCCACGAAATTCGTACCCGGAATCGGTGCGAATATACGAATGCCCGTCGTGGCAAGCGCCAACTGAATATCGTCTGCCAAACCACCGACACGCTTGACGCTGACGCCGGAGGGCATATCCAACTTAAACAGCGTGACGGTGGGACCTTCAACCCAGCCGACGACCTCCGCCATCAAATTGAACTCCTGAAGCGTGCGCTGCAACAAAGCGGCGGTAGCCTGGGTTTCGGAATTATAGGAAGAATCCTTGGATTTGGAATACGAACGGGAAAGCATGGTCATGGGAGGAAGCGTATAGCCGACCTCGTCGTCCTCGACAACCATGCCCGGTGCGGTGCTTTGCGACACCACGGGAGCCTTCTCTTTGGGTTTAGCAGGGGCTTTTGGTTTTTTGTCCGTTGCGGGTTTGGCATCGAACTCCGAATAGTCCTTTGTCGAGAAGTCCTCTTTGGCAGGAGCGCTGTCTTCTCCTTCATATGCTTTCATGAAATCAGCCTGTGCGACAACGGGCGCAACCAGCTGCTCGTTTTGGGGAGCAAACGATCCGTCGAACACACCGGGTTCGAATCCCGGGGTGCCGCGATATGCGGATTTGGAATAATCGTTTTGATATCCGCGATTGATTTGCTTTGTTTGTGTCTCGAAAAACTCGGGGGTCGCATCGCCGTGGCGTCTGCGCTTTTTGAGGTTCTTGGAATCAGCAAACACGTCAAGCTCGCCGTGTCTTTTTGTGCTCGAAGAACGATTGTCGGCAAACTCGGCATACGGATCGGCTGCCTGCTCACGTGCAAGGCGGCGCTTTTCTTTTCTGTCGTATACCTTATCGATAAACTTGGAGATGGAAATGCCCACCAATACCAAACCGAACGCGATGATCCCGACGAAAACGATGATGGAGATGACCTTGCCGAACAAAGACATGAACACCCAAGCAAGACCCGCTCCGACCAAACCGCCGCGTACGGCAAGCTCGGCTGCGGCAAACAATCCTTCGATTCCCGCAGGAGTCAACGTTGCCAAGAAACCGAGAAGACCGATGAATATAAACAGCAACCCGAACGCCGTACGATAAGTCAGACGACGTTTTTCGGGACGGATGACGAATGTTATACCCAAAAACATCAAGAAGAACGGGAAGATGTAACTGCCGATGCCGAGCACCTGGTGTACGAACAACGAAACAACACCGGTAATTACGCCGTCATTGGGAACCACCGCGGCGGCAAACAACACCAACCCGAACACCACCAACCCGGCGCATGCCAAATCGTTTCTCATGCGATTGTCGGCGATGATGGGTTCACGCTGCAAAACCCTGTCGTTTTTTTGAGGGCTTTGCTCGACTTGCGATTGCTCTTGCACTGCGGCGTTTTTCTTTTCTTTTCTTGCCATTGTCTTGCTTCCTTGAATCCTTAACGAAACGCAACCGGTAACAAACTCACGATAACATAGGGGCGCTGCTTTGTGGTCTCCCACAACAAAGACAACAGCGCATCGCGCGATGTCTTTTTGATCTCGGTATAAGTCATGCCTTTATCCAATCCTCTGGATATGGCGTTTGCCACGCTCTGAGAGACGCCGTATATCAATTCTTTGTCGTCCTCTCCCGCGATACCGCGCATCTCGATGTTGACATCGCCTGCAAGCGTATTGGTACGGGTATCGATGGCAAAAGAAACCACCGCACAACCCATGGAACCCAAATCGAAACGCTGGTCAAGCACCTCTTGCGAAGTGTCGCCGACGGACAAACCGTCGACATATACCACGCCGCTTTCGACACGCTCGCCGAGAGCGGCTTTGCCGTTTTCCAAAAGAAGAGACTCGCCGTTTTCGCAAATGAAGATGTTTTCTTTGGCGATTCCAACGCTTTGCGCCAGCAGCGCATGCGCACGCAGATGAAGCGCTTCACCGTGAACGGGCATGAACGCAACGGGATTTACCAAAGACAGCACGATCTTGAGCTCTTCGGCGGATGCATGTCCGGATACATGAACCAAAGCCCGATTCTTGTCATAGACATCGATTCCCATTTTGGAAAGCTGATTGATGACGCGGGTAACGCTTTTTTCGTTACCGGGTACGGGAGTGGCCGATACGATGGCGGTGTCGCCTTCCTCGATGGTGATGGTTTTATGCTCCCCCGAAGCGATTCTGGCCAATGCGGATAAGGGCTCGCCCTGCGAGCCGGTGCACATGACGACAACCTTGTTGGCCGGATACCCGTTTAACTCGTATGCATCGATCAGATCATTGTCGGCGATGTTGAGATAACCCAGTTTTCTGGCGATATCGGTATTCTGAATCATGGAGCGACCCGTTACAACGACTTTGCGCCCGCAAGCGATAGCGGCGTCGCATATCTGTTGCATACGATGAATATGGCTGGCAAAAGAAGCGATGATTACACGCCCTTTTGCCTTGGAGATGATGTCGCGAAGCGTGATACCCACCAACGCCTCCGAGGGCGTGAACTGGGATTTATCGGCATTGGTGGAGTCGGACAACATCAAATCGACACCCATCTCCCCAAACCTTGCCAAGGCGGCAAAGTCGGTTCTGATGCCGTCGATGGGTGTTTGATCGAGCTTGAAGTCCCCGGTATGAAGAACGTTTCCGGCAGGTGTCTTGAAAAATGCTCCAACCGAACCCGGAATGGAGTGATTTACCGCGAAAAACTCGATATCGAAGCAGCCGAGTTTGATGGATTGCCCCGCTTTTATCTCCACAAGCTTTGCGTTTTTGATATTGAATTCCTTGAGTTTTACTTCGACAAGTCCAAGTGTAATGTCGGTACCGTAGATGCCCACCTCGTTGTCCAGATCTTTCAAAAGATACGGCAGACAACCGGTATGATCTTCATGACCGTGT
>JAGCZM010000011.1 GCA_017960005.1 Eggerthellaceae bacterium | reverse complement strand
TACCGAGCATAGCCCTGCCTTCTTTTCTTGTCGCGGTGAGTATCTCTTTTCTGACGGGATTGCCCGTCAACACGATTTTGGATTTGTCCGCGACGTCGCGTGATGCATATTCGTAGGTAAGGCATACCTTTTGCGCATGTTTGGACAGATATTTGTTGGCAAGGCCCATGACCGAGTTTTGTTCGTGCAGCACCACCGGTATGCGCATTTTTTGGGCGGCACGGGCAACGGGGATGGATACGTATCCCCCGAATCCCACCACGACATCGGGTTTTATCTCTTCAAACCAACAAAGAGCCGCACGGGTTGATTTGAGAATCAGGCGGACGCCTTTGACAATGGTAAGCGGTTTGGTGCGGTTAAATCCACTTGCCTCGAATGCCTTAAACGACAAACCGGCATTGCGGGCAAGGTTTCCTTCGGGACCCTGCGGAGTCCCGGCGTAAAACACCTCAACATCGTTATCCTGCAGATAAGAGGCAACGGACAGGGCCGGGGTAATATGACCCGCCGTTCCTCCTCCGGATACCACCACGCGCATGCTTATCTTCTCTTTCGATAATCGTCGACGTCGAAATACGAATAATCGTCGTTGCGGCGACGCCTTGTTTGCCTGTCGGGTTCAGGATAGACGTCTCTGTCGTCGCTTTGGCTCTCGACGCGAATAACCCTCAAATCGTCACGGCGCTGTTCATGCTCGTCGGGAAGACCCGCCTCCCAAGATACCGCCATAATAAGACCCACGATGATAAGCGAGGTGATCATGGAGGTACCGCCCGCACTGATAAAGGGCAAAGGCTTGCCCGTGACGGGAATGACCCCGCAGGCGGATGCCATGTTGATAAATGCCTGGAACACGAGCATATAGGTCATGGTCGCCGCCAACGCCGAGGCGTAGTCGGTTTTGGCGACCTTCGCGATCCTCGTTCCCTGCCAAAGCAAAACGATGAACAAGATGACCACGGAGATGGCGCCGACAAAACCGAGCTCCTCTCCTATGGTTGAGAATATGAAGTCGGAAAACGGCGCAAACAGATACATGTATTTCTCATGGGAGTTGCCCAAACCAACGCCGAACAACCCGCCTTCCGCGAAAGCGAAGTAACTCCGGATGGAGTTGTAACCGGCACCGTAGCCGTTTGAGCCGTCGTTCCAGGGGTCGATCCATACGATAAAGCGTTGCATACGGTATTCGGATGTGGCGATGAATATCACCCCGAACACCGCGATGACACCGACCATCGCCAATATCATCGGCCAGGGAAACTCCGCGAAATACATCGCGAACACCAAACCGGCGATGACGACGAGCGTGGTGCCCAGATCGCTTTCCCACCAAGTGATGCAGATGATGAGGGGCAGCAACACCAAAAGCGCCAAACGGATCAGCGCCTGGTTTGTCGATATCTCCCCGTTTCTTTTGTCGAAACATATCTTTAACGCTATGAGCGCAAAGGCTATTTTGGCAAGCTCGCTGGGCTGGAATCCGAACGAACCGATATAGATCCAGCGCACCGCGCCGTTGATTTCGGTACCGGCGAAGCGCACGAGCAAAAGAAAACCCATGATGAGCAGCCAAACGGCGATCAAGAACATGCGGTTTCTGTATAAACGGGTCGGGATAAAGCGCGCAACGACAAACGCGATGATGCCGCCCAAGGCAATCGAGATGAGCTGGTTTCTCATGTAATGGGTCGAATCCCCGGATTCGCTTAAGGCAAGTACCGATGATGCCGAATACACCATCACCAATCCGAACAGTATCAGCGCAAACACGCACAGCGCGAATATATGGCGCGGAAGCACTATCTTGGCAGGCGGTGTATAAGGGGTCTTTTTGCGATTGGCCATTTGACTCACCGACCGGCATGTATCTTTTGCGCAACGAGTTGCTTGAACACTTCCCCGCGCTGTTCGTAGTTTTTGAACTCGTCAAATGAGCTGCATGCCGGAGAAAGCAACACGATATCGCCGTTATTTGCGATATCGAGCGCGACATCCAAAGCATCGGCCATACGGGACGCGGATTTGACGATGATATCGTCTTTAATCGAATCGAATGCCTCCATAAAGCGAGCCGATGACTCCCCGTAACAAACAACCGCTTTTGCGTTGTTTTTTGCGCTTTTGACCAAATCGTCAAGCGGAGTCAACTTGTCGTGCCCGCCCAGCAAAACGATGGGCTTTATCCCGTCGAATGCCTCGATGGCCTTGATGCTCGCATCGACGTTGGTGCCTTTTGAATCGTTGTAAAAAGAAATGCCGTTTAAGCAACCGCACGGCTCGATGCGATGCTCGAGCGGCTCAAACGATGCCAAACCCCGTGCGATGAGAGAAGAGTCTACCCCAAACGCATCGCATACGCATGCGGCGGCCAGGGCGTTTTCGAGATTATGGGAACCTTTGAGCTGCAATAAGGCTTTGTTGCCGAGGATGCGCGTGGTGTTCCCGTATCCGACAACCAGGTTTCCCCCGCCGTCGACAAAGGCGGCGCATTCGGCGTTGCACGCAGCCCTCATGTCCCCGCAAATCCCGTCTTTGGTACCCATCGGTATGTAGGTATAGCCAAGGTTATCCAGGCTTTTGAGCTGTTTTATCTTTGCACGAAGCACATCGTCGGTAGCGTTTAAGACGACGACTCCGTTTGTCTTGTCCAGATTGTTCAACACGTTGAGTTTGGCAGATGCGTATGCCTCAAAGTTCTTATGCCATTCGAGATGGTCGGGCGTGATGTTCAATATCAAAGCGATATCCGCCGCGAAATCCTTAATCGATGCCAGCTGGAAAGACGAAGCCTCCACCACATAGACATCGCAGTTGCGCGATGCAACCGACTCGATGCAGGCATCGCCGATATTGCCGACGGCAAGCGCCTTGACATGGGCTTGTTGCAGGATATGGGCAATCAAAGAGGTGGCGGTCGTTTTGCCGTTGGTGCCGGTGATGACTATCCAGCGTGAGTTTGCATCGCTTTCCCTCCATGCAAACTCGGTTTCGGAAATGATTTCGGAAGAAACGGTTGCCGCGTTTTTATAAAACGCCTCGAACTGCGAGATGCCCGGAGACGCGATGCAGACGTCGTATAAACCTTGGGGACATTCATTATCAAACACCACTTTGACGTCTTCGGGCAACGATTTTGCGTACATAACACCCGCATCCGTTTTCTTGCCCGCGTAAACGCAAAGCGATGTGACGCGGTTTCCCAAAAACGGAATCAGATAAGAGATGACGGCTTTGCCCGATACTCCCATCCCCAAAACCAGCACACGCCCCAAAGATTGCGGGGCATGCTTGGTACCGGGAATGTAGGTGGTTTGGTTTGGCATATTCACAACCGCCTGCCGATGCATATATCAATGGAAGCGCTCATATGCGACTCATGCATACGCACTACATCACGGGAAACAGCGTTCCGACAAAGTACAAAATCAAACCCGCCGCGGCAAAAACGCCCGAGACAATCCAGAAACGGATGACGACCTTGGTCTCTCCCCATCCCTTTTTCTCGAAATGATGATGCAGCGGAGCCATCAGGAATACGCGCTTTTTGGTTCGTTTGTAATGGAGCACCTGAATGAGTACCGACAGCGCCTCGGCGACAAACAAACCGCCGACGATGAGGGCCACGAACTCGGTTTTCGTCAAAACCGCCAGTGCCCCGAACGCCATGCCGAGGGCCAAAGATCCGGTATCTCCCATAAACAC
>JAGCZM010000117.1 GCA_017960005.1 Eggerthellaceae bacterium | reverse complement strand
CAACATAGCCCAAAACGATGGGCAATGCCGCCTTGAAACTCTGTCTTACGGCCTCTTTGGATGATATGTCTTGTGCTGCACACATGGCAGCGAATTATACTCGGGAAACGGGTGCAATACAGCGAAATTTCCCGGAGAAACAAAACAAGTTTATGCGGCATTACCGAAGCATTC
The DNA here is from genome assembly GCA_017960005.1 of Eggerthellaceae bacterium. Lineage (GTDB taxonomy): Bacteria > Actinomycetota > Coriobacteriia > Coriobacteriales > Eggerthellaceae > RGIG10264. Next base: position 2,391 of record JAGCZM010000117.1, on the reverse strand, counting down.
GCCGCATAAACGAAAGATGTGCCTTTCGTCTGTGCGATACGGCCCGTGGCCTTTGACATAATGTGGGATGCTATAATGCGCAAAACCGAAATACAAAAGCGTTCGGCAGATGAGATTTGGCATGGATACATGCAAATAAATATCATTGAGGCTCTGCCGGATACGGCAGAGCTTTTTTACAAAACAAGGAGCAGGCACGCAATGGCAGGCATCGGGAAAATGCATATATTCAAAGGACCCGATACCTCGTTTTATTTGACGGAGGAGGACGAAAAACTCCTTGCCGAAACCTCCCTTCCCTCGGCAGAAGAAATGCTTGTTTTACCCGGCTTTTGCGATGTACATGTGCATTTTCGTGAGCCGGGTTTTTCTTATAAAGAGACGATTAAAACCGGAACGATGGCTGCCGCGCACGGCGGATACACAAGCGTATGCACCATGCCCAACTTAAATCCCGTTCCCGATTCTTATGAAAACCTCAAAGCACAGCTCGATCTCATCGAAAAAGATGCGTGCATCCCCGTATACCCCTACGGATCCATAACGCGAGACGAGCAGGGATCGCAACTGTCGGATATGAAAGACCTCTCCCCTTATGTCATCGCTTTTTCCGACGACGGAAGAGGCGTGCAAAATCAATCCGTCATGAAACAGGCCATGGAGACGGCCAAAGGCTTAAACAAGCTTATCGTCGCCCATTGCGAAGACAACAGTCTGCTAAACGGCGGATACATACATGACGGCGTTTACGCGAAGACCCATAACCACAAAGGCATCTGCTCAAAATCCGAATGGGGGCAAATCGAGCGTGATGTGGAGATGGCAGGCGAAGCGGGATGCGGATACCATGTCTGCCACATCTCCTGCAAAGAAAGCGTCGAAATCATCCGCCAAGCGAAGAAAAGCGGTATCGACGTGACCTGCGAGACGGCACCCCATTATCTGCTTCTCGATGAGAACGACCTGCGCGAATCCGGAGCGTTCAAGATGAACCCCCCGATTCGAAGCGCAAAGGATAAAGAAGCGCTGATCGAAGGTGCTATCGACGGAACCATCGACATGATATCCACCGATCACGCACCTCATACAACCGAAGAAAAACAAAGAGGGCTCAAAGGCTCACCGTTTGGAATCGTCGGTTTGGAAACGGCGTTTCCGATGCTGTATACCAAACTGGTCAAACAAAACATCATCTCATTGGAAAAGCTCATGGACCTGCTTTCGTACAACGCGAGAAAACGCTTTGCTATACCCGCAAACGGGTTTTGCGTTTGGGACATAAGCAAAACATACGCAATCAATCCCGACGAATTTTTGTCCATGGGACGCTCGACTCCCTTTGCCGGTGAAATGGTTGCGGCAAAATGTCTGATGACGGTATCAAATCATAAGGTTGTATATAAGGCATAACGGAAAGGCACAGACCCATTTCATGAAACAAGGCATATTCGAAATCAAATCAAACGAGGAACTGTCCAGAAACATCTACAAGATGGTTTTGGTCGGCAACGTCGAAGAAAAAATCAAACCCGGGCAATTCATCGACATAGCCCTAAAAGATTTCTATCTTCGCCGCCCCATATCGGTATTCGATGCCGACGAAAGCTCGATCTCGGTCATTTATAAGGCCTTCGGAAACGGCACCCGCTCGATGACGAAGTACCTACCCGGCCAAAAACTCGATATCTTGTACGGCTTGGGAAACGGATACGACACCTCTTATGTCAAAGAGTGCGCCGCACTCATCGGCGGAGGTGTGGGAATCCCTCCTTTGTACTATCTGGCAAAACAATTGCTCAAAGAGAACAAAATCCCCAAAGTTGTTTTGGGATTCAATACCCAAGAAGAAATCTTTTGCGTGAAGGATTTTGAGGATCTGGGATGCGACGTGACCGTCGTCACCGTCGACGGGTCGGTTGGCAAAAGCGGTTTTGTTTCCGAATACATCCCGACGGATGCCGATTATTTCTTTACCTGCGGACCCAAACCGATGCTTCGTGCGGTCAACGCCGCCACAACCATAAGCGGACAGTTCAGCTTGGAAGAGCGAATGGGTTGCGGAGTCGGAGCATGCATGGGATGCAGCATCCAAACCAAAAACGGTTACAAACGCCTGTGCAAAGACGGTCCGGTGCTTTTGAAGGAGGAAATAGAATGGGGCAATTAAGCGTCGATTTGTGCGGTATCGAGCTGGATAATCCCATCATTCCGGCATCGGGAACCTTTGGGTTCGGACACGAATACGCGCAGTTTTACGACATCAACATGCTGGGGACCTTCTCCTTTAAGGGAACGACCAAAGAACCTCGGTTCGGCAACCCCACTCCCCGCATAGCCGAGACTCCCTCGGGCATGCTCAATGCGGTCGGTTTGCAAAACCCCGGCGTCGAT
>JAGCZM010000116.1 GCA_017960005.1 Eggerthellaceae bacterium | reverse complement strand
TGCGCTCTATCATGAATTCTTTTCCCGAATAAACCGTCAATCTCTCCTGTCCGCAATCCGGACATTTAAGCGTTGATTTGTCCCACAGGTTCGCCGGAAACACCAGGTTGCACTCGCTGCAGCGGGCACGCAGTTCGACTTTTGTTATGTGTAAAACGGCATCTTTTGCAATGGTGTCGCGCGCCAAAAACCTGAAAGCCCCCTGCATCAGGTCGGCCACCACATCGTGTATCTCGCCGATGCGAAGATGCACGTCGGTCACTGCCGTCGCATTGTTTTGCTCGGCATACTTTATTGCCGCATCGACAATATCAACCGTTATGGCCATCTCATGCATGCGAGTGCAACCTTTGTGTGTCTTTTACTTTCTTCTGGCCGGAATGGCTTTCTTTGCCCTTCTGAACCCTTCCATCTCCACGTAAGCATCCCAAACGGTTTCCGGAAGCTCCCGGATTTGATCGTCCGGCTTGCGGTAAAGTATGCGTCCGCCGTTTTTCATGGCAAAAGCGCATTGCCCGCAGCCGATGCAACTGTCATCGGTAACGCACTTGCCGTCCACGACGGTGATGGAGCCCATCGTGCAGCGTGCCGCTGCCGCATTGGCCTCTTCCTCGGTGTATTTTTCCGGGAAATCCACGATGTAATAGCGACTGATGTTGTTCATCGCGTCGCCCGGGAAGTTTTTTGCGGCCTGGAGGATGCCGCAATGGCACAGCTTGCAACTGCAGATGATCTCCCCGCTTTTCGCATAAGTCGTCTGCATGGATAAGCCCAACTCGACGTTTTTGCGAAGCATCTTTGCCGCTTGCTCGTAAGTGACTTCGTGACCGAGTCCCAAATCGTCCAGATAGTAGTCGGCCATCTCATCGGTCTGCAGACAAACACCGGCATTATGATTGCAGGTATCCATTCCGAGAACATCGCGCGCGCTGGTGACACAGGCACAGGGGCTGACACAATAACGACGATGGTTCTTCAGATTGGCAAACAGGTCATCCTCTGCATGAAGCTGGCCGGGCTCCACCACATCCTCCGATGCCGGGACGCAGCGGTAGAAAGGAACGCCGGCATCATATACCTGAGCAAGCATGCCGTTTGCCAAAGTGGGATACAAACCCCTTCCCAACCAATCGGCATCAAAATCTCCCGCATGAAACTCATAGATGCCGTGGGCGACGGGTTCGGCGTGGTAATAGTACTTCCCGTCCTTGCGCAGTTCGCGGTACACGTTTCCGCGCTTGGCCAAACTGACCAACTTCTTTTCCGCTTCATCCGCATCGATACCGCGCCACTCGGCAAACTCCTCTACCGTGAAAAACTCATCCAACGGCATAAAGAACACGTCCTTGATGTCGTCTTCCGTGTAAAAGCGCTTGAGCATCACAAGTTCGGCTCCGGCGGCATCGCCTTGCGCCTTGCAGTAACCGAATCCCATCAAATCGAGTAACTCCTGATACGCCGTATAAAGCGCATCGCCCTCCAAAAGCAAAGCTTCTTGAGGGGTGGGTAGTGTAGGCACCGTCATCATATCCCTCCTTTGTTGTCGGGGTCTCGTTCGTTTGTTGCGGATGCGTCGCAACCGATCGATTCATTGCGTTTTGCCGCAATCCAATCGGCCAACTCGGCAATCCCTTTGTCCGTTCTTGCGCTTGTCTTGAATATCTCGAGCGTGGGGTTGAGTATGCGGGCCTGCTTCTCCAGCTCATCCATATCGAAATCCGGATTGAGTGCCAAATAGTCGGTTTTGGTGATGACAAGCGCATCCACCGCGGAAAACATCAACGGATACTTGTAAACCTTGTCGTAGCCCTCGGGCACGGATAAAAGCATGATGCGGACATGGGCTCCGGTATCAAACTGCGCGGGGCATACCAGATTGCCGATGTTCTCCAAAAAGAGGTAGTCAAACCGTCTGCCCGCAAATGCCCGATATCCACGCGAAACCATGCTCATCTCGACATGACAGATGCCGTGAGTTTGCAGCTGCACCACGGCGATGCCCGCCTCTTTTATCTTTTGGGCATCGACATACGAGGCGATGTCGGCTTCGATGACGCCGATTGAAGCATCATGGTCAAGATGTCGCACCAGGGCAAGCAGCAGCGTCGTTTTACCCGCTCCGGGCGATGACATGATGTCGACGAACAGCGTCTTTTGCGCAGTAAGCTTTCTTCGGAAAGCCTCTGCCGCGATATCGTTTGCCGACAATATCTCTTGTTTGATATCGATGACGCGCTTTTCTTCCATGGACGCCACCTCTTTGATTGCCCCGATGTCAAACAAAACGCAATCCGCTGTTTAATCCACGGTCTTTCCCAAGATCTTGTTGGCGGCATAAACGCCCG
>JAGCZM010000115.1 GCA_017960005.1 Eggerthellaceae bacterium | reverse complement strand
CAAAAGACGGTCGACCATGGTTGTTTTGCCGTGATCGACATGCGCGATGATGGCAACGTTTCTGATGTTTTCCTGTTTCACGAAAATCCCTTTATCTCAATGTGTTTCGTTTTTGGCGTGCGCATTATAGCGCGCTTATTCGGAAGTGCTTTGACGGTTTTCCATACGGCGGGTCAAGGTGATGTTTGCAAGCAGAATGCCGACAAAAACAAGCGCCACACCGACGCCGTTTTCCACGGTGAACGCTTCCGCAAACACAACGACTCCGAGCAACGTGGCTACCACCATCTCGATGGTGGCAAGGATGGAAGCTCTGCCGTTTTCCACGCCCTGAAGCCCGAACGTATAAAAGGCGTACGGCATCAAACAGGTAACCACGCCGATGCATATCTGCCAAAACACGGTTTCATACACGGGCGCAAGAGCAGCTGCTCCGAACGTCAGCTCAATCGCTTCCGGGACATCGCATATGCAGCCGACCACTATCGTGCTGAACAAAAACGTATAAAACGTTATGGTGATGGCTTTGTATCCTTTGTTCAGTCCGAACCGCGTAAAGATACTGTAGAGGCCGTAGCCCAGACCGCTCACCAACCCCAGCACCAAACCGGTCGGCGTGACGATGGCGCCCGATGTCAAAACCCCGGTAGTAAGCATCGCGCCCAATGCGATGGTAATCAATGCCGCGACTTTACCGAGAGTGATTTTTTCTTTGAACAATATCGCGGAAAGGCCAACCACCCATATGGGGCTTGTGTAGAGCAAAACGACTGCCACCGACAAGCTCATCTCCACCTGGGTTTGCATGTAGGCCAAACCGAATGTCGTAAATGCCAAAAGACCGCTTCCCAAAAACACCCATATGTCTTTGAGTTTTATCTTGAATGCGTTTCTGTCTTTGACAAGGCAATAAACACCCAGCAAAACCAACGGCACCACGCATCTGAAAAACAAAACCTGAGAAGAAGAAAATCCCAGATCGGACAATGCGCGATTAAAAAAGCCGGTCGTTCCCCACAGGATTCCGGCGATGAGTATGCATCCGTAATATCCGAACTTGGGCATGGTTACTCTTCCGACTCCTCCGCGATGCGCTTTTCCTCTTTCCTGAGCAAATCGATCTCTTCGGAGAGTTTGTTTATGTTCCTGCCGATGGTGATGATGTTGGTCACGGCTCCGATGGTCACCGGAATACTGAACGCCGCAATCACCATCAAAGGACCGGGCTTCCGTGCACAAAACACCGAAACCACCGCGGCGATGACTGCCACGATTATCGCGTTTCTTCTCTTGTCGACAAACTCGTCTCGCTCATGCAGATAGCGTGCCTTGGCAGCGCGTATTGCCGCGAGTTTTGCTTCGTTGGCATCCGCCGCAGAATAATACGTCGAGGCTTTTCTTTTGCGCTCCTGCGCAAACCCTTCCTCTTCCGTCAGATAACGATAGGCTTCCTGCAATGTTTTGAACTGCTCGGTTGCCCTGTTTTGGAGTCTTTTATTGTTCTGGAAACGGTCGGGGTGCAAAATCTGAACCGCCTCTTTGTAGGCGGTCTTTATGTCTTCTTCCGACGCTTCGCGCGGAAGGCCCAGTATGTCCAAAGCTTCCTGTCGGTTCATGTTGTGCAGATTTTAACAGGTCGGGGACCTATAAGGTGTCCCTGCGGCTTTGTTTGGCGGCTCTGCCCGCCATGTAAGCGGCAAGAATGAGCGCAACAAGTGCGATGCCGAGCATCATCATATACATGCTCGAATCGTAAACATAGGTGGCTATCTGTCCTCCCGCGACAAACATGGCCGGAGCCAGCGCCACCAAATCGTATACGGCATGTATGAGGGCGTTTTTCCAAAGGGATTTCGTGGAAACATAAATGGTACACATGACCACACCGAACAAAAAAGCTTCCGCGCCCTTGAGGATGGTCTGAAGTGTAAACATGCCTCCCAAAAACAGTGCCTCAAACTCCACATGACACAGAGCAAACAGCAAAGAAGACACCATGACCAAAGAGATGAGCATCTTGCGTTCGGTTTGGGGAGGATACTGTTTGTTTGCGAACTTCTTTTTGAGCAAAACCGACGGAAACGCGAACAAAAGACCCCTGAACACACCTTCTTCGACGCATCCCGTGCCGAGACAAAACGCAAGTATCAGCAATATCAAAACGATCTTTTGTCCCGGATCGGCATCGCTTGCCGGTTCCACCGCAAACAGCAAACCCCCCACGCACAGCAGCGCCGAGATTGCCATAAACACCCAAATCCAAGGGTTTTTCCCGAAGAAGGGTTTTTGATCGACCGGAACGCTTTGCTGCGGCAGGTCTTTGCGTATTTTGGTAAGCGCGATGTGCAAAAGCGACACAATCAGCGCTCCCAAACACAGCATCACGATTGTTTCTGTCGCAAACTCCGTCATCTCTCTGTCCTGATTTGGCGCATTTGCGCTTGCTTGATACGGGCATTGTTCGGCCGTT
>JAGCZM010000114.1 GCA_017960005.1 Eggerthellaceae bacterium | reverse complement strand
TCCGACTTTGCGTGCAATCCGGTGCACATCCTTACGGTTACTGGTATAGCGCGGGATTCGCACCCGCATTTCCTTGTCGTTGCCGGCCAATACAATGGCTTCATTATATCCGTTCGGATTAATCGATCGAAAGATCGGGCAATAAAGCAAAAGATTTATACACCGAATGGTTTTGGGATTATCCGCAAAAAACTTCCTCATCAGATGATGGATTTCCCGACTGTCTCATCTGCTCTTTATAAGCTTTGACCAAAGCGTGTTTGGCAGCTTGTCTTTGGGCGTACTCCATTTTCTTTGCCGCCTTTTGCAAACGCTCTTCTTCTTGCTGTTTTATTTCGTCGGCATGCAAAGACAGATACTCATCGCGCGCTTTTTGTTTTTCGAGTTTTCGTCGGGCACGCTGAGCGGCCGCTTCCGCCGCGGAAAACCTGCAACCGCAGAAGTTTTGGCGATACATGCCTATCTCTTTGCTTTTCTTGGTCGCCTCCGGATAGTTTTCCCTGAAATCCACAAACCGCGCTTCAACCGAATATATTTTTGCGGCGCGCAGCAATTCATCTTCGATGATATCGGTGAACTGATACGGACTGACAGACAGCGTGGTGCAGATAATGTCGAATCCGTTTTTTGCGGCGTATTTTGCCGTTTCCTCGAATCTCATCCGATAGCACATGCGGCATCGCTTGGAACGATCCTCATCCTTGATTGCCAAAACATCTCCGCCTGCCCGGACAAGGAGCTCCTCTCCCATTTTGCCGACGGTTTTCTCCCAAGTATCCGCATCGTATGCCCCCTCGATTACTTCCCGAGGCCGATTGGCAGTGTCGGATGTCGCCCAAGATTTGAGAGTATAGAGACGATGCAGGTATTCTTCTTTGGGTTGTATGTTGGAGTTGGCATAGTAGATGCTCAAAGCAAACCCCTCCTCGATGAGGATTCGGGTGGGCTCAAGCGAGCAGGGAGCACAGCACGCATGCAACAGCATGCGTTTTTGCGAAGGTTGGGTTTTAACGGAGCTATCCATCAATAATCATCCGCAGCGGGGCTGTTCATCCAGTCTCGATAGAACGCCTCATAGGTGCCATCGAGGATATGTTGTCTTGCCTGCCTCATCAAATCAAGCAGGAAATGCAGGTTATGGATGCTGAGCAATATTCCGCCGAGCATCTCGCCTTGATTCATCAAATGACGGATATAACTGCGGGAATACTGCTTGCATACCGGGCATTCGCATTTCGGGTCCAACGGCCCGAAATCATGAACATGACGGGCGTTGCGCATGTTGAGACGCCCTTCCCCGGAAAAGGCGGTACCCATGCGCGCGGTACGGGTCGGCAACACGCAATCAAACATATCGACACCTTCACGGACGGCACGAATAAGCGTGGTGGGGTTTCCGACACCCATCAGATAGCGAGGGCGATCCTCCGGGCAAGCCTGCGCCACCAAACCGAGCGTCGCAAACATGGTTTCTTTGTCCTCGCCGACCGAATAACCGCCGATGCCGAACCCTCCGAACCGTCTGCCTCCGTTTGCGAGACTTTCCGATTCGATATCGACAAGACGTTTGATGCTTTCCATACGCAAATCGAGGTGCATTCCGCCCTGCACGATACCGAACAGCGTCTGGTCGGGGCGTTTATGCGCGGCAAGACAACGTTTTGCCCAAGAAGACGAATAATCCACGGCCTGAGCGACGAATTGTTTTTCGGCAGGATAAGGCGGGCACTGATCGAGCTGCATGGCGATATCGGCACCGAGTTTCTCTTGGATCTCCATGTTGGCTTCGGGAGTCCAGCGAACC
>JAGCZM010000113.1 GCA_017960005.1 Eggerthellaceae bacterium | reverse complement strand
TGCTCTTGTTCTTCCTGTCGATGACCTGAAGCGGATAGACAACACCTTCCTTGGTGCCGCAATCAAGTTCGCGGATGATGACATCTTGCGCGACGTCGACAAAACGACGGGTCAGGTAACCGGAGTCGGCGGTACGAAGCGCGGTATCGGTCAAACCTTTGCGGGCGCCGTGCGTGGAAATGAAGTATTCCAAAACGCTCATGCCCTCGCGGAAGTTGGCCTTGATGGGACGCGGAATCTGCTCGCCTTTGGGGTCGGACATACATCCGCGCATGCCGGCCAACTGACCGATCTGGCTCTTGTTACCACGGGCACCGGAGTTCATCATCATGTAGATGGGATTGAACTTGTCGAAGTTCTCGGACATCGCGTTGATGACCTCGTCCTTGGTTGCTTCCCAAATGGCGACAACCTGACGGTGACGCTTTTCGGCGGTAAGTAAGCCCATCTCGTAGTCGGCATCGATGGCGGCGACTTTCTCGTCGGCACGGGCAATGATTTCCTCTTTGTTGGGAGGAACGGTTGCGTCGTACACCGATACGGTCAAACCGGCACGGGTCGCGTAGTGGAAACCCGCGTCTTTGAGAGCATCCAGAATCGGAGGAACCTCGGAGAGGCTGTAGCGATTACAGATGTCCTCGACGAGACGGCCGATTTCGGTTTTGTTCATCTCGTAGTTGAGATATTCGTAGTCGTAAGGCAAAGCGGAGTTGAACGTGATGCGACCGACGGTGGTCTCGATACGCTCCCCTGCTTTGTGATCCTCAAACACGCCGTAGGCAGTAGCCACGCGGGTATCGCGGGACAGACGGACGAAGATCTTTGCCTGCAAATCCAAGTCGGCACGGGCATCATATGCGTTCAAAGCGTCCTTGAAGTCGATAAACGCTCTGCCCTCGCCGGGGAATCCGTCGCGGGCAGCGGTCAGATAGTACAGACCGATAACCATATCCTGGGTGGGTACGGTAAGCGGACGGCCGTGAGCCGGGGACTTGATGTTGTTGGTGGACAGCATGAGCACGCGGGCTTCGGATTGAGCCTCGACGCCCAGCGGAACATGAACGGCCATCTGATCGCCGTCGAAGTCGGCGTTAAACGCGGTACATACAAGCGGATGAAGCTTGATGGCTTTGCCCTCTACCAATACCGGCTCGAATGCCTGAATGCCCAAACGATGCAACGTGGGTGCGCGGTTGAGCAATACCGGATGCTCGGAGATTACCTCTTCCAAAACGTCCCAAACGCAGCTGGCTCCCTGGCTGATGGCAGCCTTGGCGGCCTTGATGGAGCTGACATACTCAAGCTCGATCATACGCTTGACGACGAAAGGCTGGAACAGCTCGAGGGCCATCTCGGAAGGCAAGCCGCACTGATGCAGTTTGAGAGAAGGACCGACGACGATAACGGAACGACCGGAGTAGTCGACGCGTTTACCCAACAGGTTTTGACGGAAACGTCCCTGCTTGCCTTTGAGCATATCGGCCAAAGATTTCAGCGGACGGTTGCCCGGACCGGTGATGGGACGACCGCGACGACCGTTGTCGAACAAGCTGTCGACGGCTTCCTGAAGCATACGTTTTTCGTTATTGACGATGATGTCGGGCGCGCCCAGATCCAACAAACGCTTCAAGCGGTTGTTGCGGTTGATGACACGCCTGTACAAATCGTTGAGGTCGGAGGTGGCGAACCTGCCGCCGTCCAACTGAACCATGGGGCGCAAATCGGGCGGAATGACCGGAATGACATCCAAAATCATGTCGGCGGGATTGTTGCCGGAGCGCAGGAAGGCATCGATGACCTTCAAACGCTTGATGGACTTCTCGCGCTTGGGACCCTTGGAGGTGGCGATGGTTTCGCGAAGTTCCTCGGAAACGGTCTCCAAATCA
>JAGCZM010000112.1 GCA_017960005.1 Eggerthellaceae bacterium | reverse complement strand
GTCAAAAAAGAGCATCCCGCCCCTTATATCTTTGCCATAGAGACATCCTGCGACGAGACGGCGGCCGCCATTACCGACGGAAACGGCAATTTGATTGCCGACGTGGTCGCATCCCAGATAGATTTCCATGCCCGATTCGGCGGCGTCGTTCCCGAGATCGCCGGCAGAAAGCATATCGAGGCCATATGCGGTGTATGCGAGGAATGCCTGCGCATCGCGGCGATAAACCTCGGTATCGAAAAGCTTTCTTGGAGCGATATGGACGGTATCGCCGTGACATATGCCCCCGGATTACTCGGAGCGTTGGTGGTCGGATTGGCATTTGCGAAGGGCGCGGCGTGGGGAAGCAATAAGCCTTTGATAGGCGTCAATCATCTGGAAGGACACCTTTACGCCAACAAGTTGGCGGATAAAGAATTCGAACCGCCGGCGGTGGTGAGTTTGGTTTCCGGGGGAAATACGATGCTTGTCCATATGAAGGACTGGGGTCTCTACGAAATCTTGGGCTCAACCATCGACGATGCGGTGGGAGAGGCATTCGACAAGGTTGCCAAGGCACTGGGTCTGGGTTATCCCGGCGGTCCCGTCATCTCCAAATACGCTCAAGACGGAAACCCCGACGCCATCGCGTTTCCGAGGGCATTGATACATTCGGGAGATTACCGATTCTCGCTTTCCGGGTTAAAGACAGCGGTGGTTGTATACATCAACAAGCAAAGACAGGCCATCAAAGACGGGCAGATCGAATCCCTCGATGTGGCCGATATCTGCGCGAGTTTCGAGAAGGCGGTCATCGACGTGCAGATTGCCAAGGCTGCATCCGCGCTCGATCAAACCGGCGCAAAGGCGTTTTGTCTGGGCGGAGGCGTTGCGGCAAACAAGGCATTGCGTAACGCTTATGAGCGGATGTGCAAAGAAAAGAAGGTACGCCTGCTCATGCCGCCGCTTAAGGCATGCGGAGACAATGCCGGCATGATTGCGCTTGTGGCGCTGGACAGATACAAACAAAAGAAGTTTTTCTCATTCGATTGCGACGCGCTTGCACACACCGATCTCGAGATGCCTTATTAATAAAGATCGAGGATTTCGATGATTTCTTTGGGATGCCCGACTATATGGTCGGGTTTTTCTTCAATCAGGCGTTTTTCGGAAAACATGCCCCACAAAACACCGATGCAGATGCAGCCGGCACCCATGCCCGCGTGCATATCGAAGGGACTGTCGCCGACATAAACACATTCTTCGGGGATTAAACCCATGGATTTGCATCCTTCGATGACGCAGCGCGGGTCGGGTTTATGAAACACGCAATCGTCGTATCCCATCACTTTCTCGAAATACCCGTCCAACCCCGTCACGCGCAATCCGCGCAGGGCGGTGGAGTTTTTCTTGGAGGTGACGACACCCATGCGATAACCTCTTTTCTTGAGGATATCGAGCATCTCTTTTATCCCTTCAAAGGATTTGACCATATCGTCGTGGATGGAGAGGTTATGGGCGCGATAGATGGCGCACATCTCTTCGGCTCTCTCCGCGGTGGCGGCGTAATCGCGCATCTGAACGTTGAGAGGCTGCCCCACCTTGGCAAGCAACACTTCATCGGGCTTGTCGTATCCGAGCACCGTTTGTATCGTGTAATGAAACGAAGCCAAGATAAGCTCACGGGTATCGAGCAGTGTTCCGTCCAAATCGAACAGAATGCCTTTGATTATGGAATTGCTTTTGCGTCGTATTCTGGTTGCCATGGAGATCCGTATCCTTGCGTGCCGTCGTCATGGAAATGCGTCGCATACTATAATGCCCTAAAATCAAACCATGAGGTGATTTTGTGGCTGAACCGAATACAACAAGACGCATTGAAGTCATAAGCGAGTGGGTTGCACGCATCGCTTATACGGCGGTTTTTGTCGTAAACATGCTCTGTGCGCTCATGTTCGTGTTTGCTCCCGGAGATTATGCCGGTGCCTATGAGTTGAGCGGGGAGGTAGGAGCCGCGGCCATACAGGGTCTCGGAGTCGCGTTTGCGATGTGGAATGTCACCTATCCGCTGTTTATTCTCAATCCGAAGAAATACAAAGTCTTGGGTGCAGTTGTCTTGGCGCAGCAGATTGTCGGTTTGATCGGTGAGCTTTACATTTATGCGTTTCTGCCCGCGGGACATTCTCTTTTGGCATCCAACATCATAAGGTTTGTGTATTTCGATGGAGCGGGATTGGTTCTGATGGCGGCAGCCTACGTGTTTTTGGTTCTTGCCCGCAAAAAAGCGATGAAGGACAATCCGCCGACCGCCTGAGAACAATCGGTTACCCTTGTGTTTTGCATCGGCGCGTTATAATGCACCGACGTATTGCTTATACGAAGCGAAAGAGCCAAACATGCCTTCTGCTCATTTGATATTCGATGAAACAGGCGACAAGGTTGCCAAGCGCGTCACGAAGATGCGCTCTTCTGCAGTGCGTGATTTGTTTGCCGCGGCGACCAATCCCGATATCATCAGCTTGTCCGGCGGTATGCCCGATGTCAGTTTGCTCCCCAAATCGGCGGTGCAAAAAGCCACCCGTGCCGCATGGGACGAGGAGAGAGCGGCCGCACTGCAATACGGCTCCACCGACGGACGCCTCAATACAAAAAAAGTCATCATCGAACTGATGCAGGCCATCGGCGTTCGCACCAAACCAGAAAACATCCTGCTCACCTCCGGTGCTCAGGAAGCCCTTGATTTGATCGCCAAGACATATATCGATCCCGGCGACATCATCATCACCGAAGGACCGACGTATTTGGGCGCGTTGCAGGCGTTTTCCGCATACGAACCGGACGTGAGATTCGTCGAGTTCGACGAAGAGGGCATGCGCATGGATTTGCTCGAAAAAGAACTCAAATCCATCGGCAAGAACAATCCCAAACTCAAGTTTTTGTACACCATCCCGAATTTCCAAAACCCGGGTGGCGTGACCATGACACCTCCGCGTCGCAGACGTCTGATAGAGCTTGCCGAGGAATACGGGTTCATGATTGTGGAAGACGATCCTTACGGAAGATTGAGATACGACGGAGGACACGTGCTTCCGCTTCGCGCCTTATCCGACAAGGTCGTTTATCTGGGTACGGTTTCCAAAGTGTTTGCTCCCGGCCTTCGTCTGGGTTGGATGGTTTGTCCGCGCTCTGTCTTTGCAAAAGTCAATTTGGTAAAGCAGGGGACCGATCTGTGCGGAAGCGCGTTCAATCAAATCGTGGTGGAGCACTACTTTACCGATACCCCTTGGGAAAAAACATTGCAGAAGTTCGTAAGAACCTATGCGACACGCCGCGATGCGATGCTCGATGCGCTTGAGAAGTATTTCCCCAAAGAGGCAAGTTGGACACATCCGGCCGGAGGGTTTTTCGTATGGGTAACTCTTCCCAAGTACGTCGATACCTCAAGCATGCTTTCCGAGGCGCTGGAACACGGTGTGACGTTTACCCCCGGAGACGGTTTTTACAATGACGGCATGCGTGGCAAGAACTGCATGCGCATCGCGTTTTGTTACGAAACTCCCCAAAACATAGAAGAGGCCATCAGGCGTTTGGCCGAAGTGATAGAAGAAAGACTGGAACTGTATCGTGCCTTCATCGAAGCGGGCGCCATTAAGGAGAATTGATATGACGAACAAGGTCAAAAAAGTTGCCGTATTGATGGGTGGCAGCAGTTTCGAGAGAGCGTTCAGCTTAAAGAGCGGCAAAAGGATTTACGAAGCCCTTGAGGAGGGAGGCTATAAGGTACTTGCCTTGGATACCACCAAGGAGTTGGTACCCACGCTTCGAAGCGAGCGTCCCGATGTCGCTTTCATCGCATTGCACGGCAAACACGGAGAAGACGGCACCATTCAAAGTCTGCTCGAGTTTGTCGGTATCCCGTATGTGGGCTCCAATGCCCATACCTGCCGTTCCACCTGGAATAAAGACAGCCTTCATACCACCATGGCGGCATATCGTGCCGCGCAGGGAAGCGAAGCCATCGCCTCATGGCCCCAGGGCATCTGCATCGCGCGTGACGCGTTTAAGAGCATGGGGGCGGCAAGCGCACTCGATTTGGTGTCCGAGCGTGTGTTCGGAGGATTTCCGGTGGCGGTAAAACCCACCCATGGCGGAAGCGCGTTGGGTGTGCATCGCGTCGATTGTCAAGAGGATTTGGGAGCGGCCATCCTCGATGCGCTTTCTTACGATGACAGCGTGGTCATCGAGCAGTGGATCGAAGGATGCGAGATGGCGGTATCGATCATGGGTACCGGAGAGGATGCCAACGTAGTGGGTATCGTCGAGATTTGTCCCAAGTCGGGGATATTCGACACGGCGGCGCGTATGGATGCGAATGCCGTCGAATACTACGCGCCGGTTCGCGACAGCTCTCTGGGTAAAACTCCCGAACAAATCGCTCATGCGAAAGCGTTGATCGAAGCTGCCGCTTTGGAAGTATATCGCGCCTACGACATGCATGACTACGGTCGTATCGACTTGATTTGGGACGGAAACGCACCCCGTGTTTTGGAAACGGCAACCGTTCCCGGCATGACCGAAACGTCTCTGTTTCCGGCGGCGGTCAAAGCAAGCGGCATGAGCATGGCTCAGGTTTTGGACACCTTGGTCCAAAATGCCCGCCTGACCCCTTGGGGAACCAATTAGAAAGTAACATCAAGTTTTCGTGGGAACAACAGCATAATCCCAAAAAGCGGCTGTCGAAAACCCCTTGTTTGAGCTAGACTATTTTTATAGTCGGCATATTGTCTATGCCGAATCAATGCACCGTTTTCGCAGCAAAAAAGGAGCATCTCATGAAAACCGGGAGACTGATTTCTTTCTTTGTGACGATAGCCGCAAGTTGCGCATTGGTATGCGCCTTGGCGACAAGCGCATGGGCCTCGGGCGGTGGTTTTTCTCAGGATGACTATGAGTTGCGCGCCACGACGGGCGAATACGGTGCCGGTGCTTATCTGGTATATGTCGGTACCGACAAATCGGTTGAAGCTCCCGACGTTTGGGAAACATCCGACTCATCGGTCATCGGCGTCGTATCCATCGTTTACAAGAACTATCAGCTCGAAGAGATCGATCTTTCCAATGCGGCTCATCTGAAACATTTGGATTGCAGCGATAACTATCTGATTTCTCTTGATTTGATCGGCTGTCCCGAACTGCGGGTGCTGGATTGCAGCGACAACCTGATCGGCAATCTGGATATATCGGCCAATCCCGCGTTGACCTCCGTTGACGCATCCCGCAACAATCTGACTGTTGCCAATGTCGAGGCGTTGAGCGCATGGGGAGAGCAAAGCGGACACAGCGCAAATCTTTCTCCCATGAACACCTCTCCGAGCAGCTTTGCCGGAGCGTTGGTTCCCGGTGCCGGTTTGCAGATGGAGTTGACGTTTGTCGGCAGCGAAACCTCCTTGGTCATGCCAAAGAAATTCGTGAGCAACGGCAAACTTTATGACATCGCCGGTCTCGTTGCGGAAACCAAAGGTATTGCCGCCATCGATTTTTCGGCACTGTCAACATCGGTTAATTCCTTAAAGCTCAAAAACAACAATCTCACCTCCGTTGATTTGAGCAAACTCACCAATCTCAAAACTCTGGATCTGAGCAACAACAAGCTTTCTTCCATCGATTTGTCCAAACTCACTCATCTCGAGCGCCTCTTGATTTCCGGAAACGATTTGACGGCTCTCGATATCAGCAGAAACACCGCTCTTGTGTATTTGAGTTGCGAAGGCAACAAGATTTCCGATCTGTCCAAGCTGCAAAGCTGGCTTATCAGAACCGGTCATGATGGTGCCATCGAGCCTCAGTCAAGCGCGGATCCCACACCCGAGCCGCAAGAGGACGATCCTTTTGATTGGACATGGATTATCATCGGCGGTGCGGTACTGCTCGTGATTATGGCGCTGGTGGCGATATTCGCGACACGTAAGCGTCCCGAAGAGGAAAAGTCTTACTTCGTAAACCAAGATGCCGGCTATGACGCGGCAGCTTTTGCCGCGGATGAGTCGATGTCGCTGCCGAGCGTGAGCTTTGAACAAAACAACGCTCCCGTCATTCCCGAGATCGAACCGGTCGAGACAAGCAAAGTGGTTATCCCCGAGATCTCGAAAGAAGAGGAGAAGTCGGCTGAGGCTCCCAAAGCCAAAAAGCAACCCAAGCATCAAAAGAAGACGGAAGAAGAAAAGCCCAAAGAGGACAAACCCAAAGAAGACGACGTTCCCACCATCTGACAAGCGGACACATCGAGTAAACTCCGAGGCGGTTGCAAAAAGCAACCGCCTCGATTGATAAATGTTAGATTAAACTAACATTTTTGTTTCTGCTTTGCTATCATAGGGGAGACAAATAACGTTAACCATATGAACGGAAAAGAGAACAATCATGAATCGCGCAAGATACATCGTTTCTTCCATCCTTAACGCTTTGGCGTTTATCCTTGCCATTCTGTCGGTCGCCGCGTTTTATTTCAGTGACGGTCTGGTACATGTGGATGGCATCAACAACCCTCCGATGGTGGGTACATGGGAGTTTATCTTCTTTACCATCGATTCCAACATCCTGGCGGCGCTGGCCTGCCTGATCGTTTTAATCCACAACATCAAAGCTCATTTTGCGGGTAATCCCCAAGCCCCCATTCCGCACCGGATCTTTTTGGTGAAGATGATCGGTACGGTTGCCGTCACGTTGACCTTTGTTACGGTCGCCGTGTTCTTGGGCCCCACGCTCGGATATCACTATATGTATATCGGTGCAAACTTCTTCATGCACGGCGTCGTTCCGCTTTTGTGCATCGTCTCCTATCTCTTTGTCGAAAAAGGAGAGCTTACGTTTAAGGAGTCCTTGCTCGGATTCATACCCATCTGCGTCTACGGCATCTGCTACATCACCTTCGTGGTCATTGTGGGAACCTGGCCGGATATCTACGGGTTCAACAGCGGCATCCTCGAGGGACATTGGTATATTTCGCTTATCGCGATGCTGATTTTGAACTTCGGTTTGATGATGCTCGAGTACCTGCCTCATCGCAAAAACAAAAAAGCGCTTGAGGCATAAAGGGTTTTTGCGTCAAAGGGTAAGCGGGGCATGCTTTATCTCATCAAGAAACTTTGGTTTTTGATATTGCTTTTGGTGATATCAAGCGTGGCCTTCATCGGCAACTTCACGCAATGGCCGCTGTTTTGGTTTTGGGAACAATACTTTTTGTTTGCATGGAGCGTCATTGCCATAGGAGTGGTGTTTCATTTTGTGGGCAATGCGCTTCCGCGCAAGTTCTCTTGGGAAAAGCATCCTTTCGCTTCCTTTTCTTGGGAGAACCGGGGACGTTTTTATCAGCAAAAGCTTCATGTCAATGCCTGGAAAGACAAGATGATCGACATGAGCAAGGCAACCTCGAGCGTATCGGACAAGGTTGCATCCCACGATATGCCTTCCAAGGAGATTGCCTCGATAATCCAGGAGCTGTGCGTCGCCGAGGTAACGCATTGGTTCATCATCGTCGTATCGCCGGCATTATTGTTTATTATGCATTTCGGGGTTATGGCATGGCCGCTTTGGGCCGTATATGTGCTGACGAATCTGATGGATATCGTTATCCAGCGATACAACAGACCCCGGTTCGTGAGTTTGTATGAGCACGCGCTTCATCGGGAAGAAAGGAGAGCTTCATGAAGATCCTCATTCTTTCGTCAAGCACCGGTGGCGGTCACAATTCGGCGGCCAAAGCGCTGCAGGCGGAAGCCAAGCGGCGCGGACACCGTGCCGACATAAAAAACGGTCTCGATTTTACGACACGCAGCAGAAAAGAGTTCATCTCCTGGGGCCATACGTTTACGTACAAGTATCTGCCCAAAACCTACGGCAAAGCTTACGCCCGTGAGGAGAACCACCCCAATTATTCTCTGTATTCTGATTTTATGTTTGCGGCGGCACCGCTTTATTTCTACATCAACCAAAACAAATACGATGCGGTGGTATGCGTGCACGTGTTTCCGGCACTGATGTTGGCGCATATTCTCAGAAACAGAGAAGAAAGAGGTCGTAAATACAACATCCCCGGATACTTCGTTGCCACCGATTACACCTGCAGCCCGGGTGTGTATTTCACAAGAGGGAAACACTGGTTTGTACCCAAGGGTTTGACCGGGGCATTCGTCGATGAAGGGGTGGACAAAAACGCCATCATCGAATCCGGCATTCCCGTTTCCAAAACCTATTACGAGCATCCCTTTAAACAAGAGGTCAAAGAAGAGCTCGGCTTGCCGACGGACAAGCGTCTGGTGGTCATGAGCTGCGGTGCCATGGGATGCGGTCCGCTCAACAAACTGAGCATCGAACTTGACAAACTCCTCCCGGAAAACTCAATGCTTGCCGTCATCTGCGGCAGCAACAAAAAGTTGTTGCGCAAGCTCAAGCCCATGGCAAAAGAAGGACGCTTTTATCCCATGGGATTTGTCCACAACATGGATAAATGGATAAAGGCAGCCGATCTCATCGTATCCAAGCCGGGTGGATTGACCTCTACCGAATGCGTCACCGGCAATACACCCTGCGTGTTCATCGATGCCGTCCCCGGCCCGGAAACCTATAACCTCAAATACTTCGTGGAGCGCGGATGTGCGTGGGGAGCCGCGGATGCGGCAGAGGCAACCTCCAAAGTGTTGGCTTTGCTTGATGACGATGAGGCATGCAATGCCATGCTTGAAGCCCAAAAGCAGTGGAGCGACACCTGTGCGGTCGATGTCATCATCGATACGCTTGAGGCCGATTATTCGCAAAACGAAGAGCGATAATCTCCAAACCAGACCGTTTTCTTGTATAAAAAGCCCTTTTTGCGATAGTTTTTCTGCGATTTTTTGTGTATAGAGCGTCGGATATGCATTATCGGGCGCATATTATGTTGCGTTCGCGGTTTCTTAAATGAAGGGAAAGCGCAGCAAAGTCGGCAAAAGTCGGCTTTGTGAAGCAAGGTGGGTAGTTGTGCTGCCCCTTTAAGAGAAAGAGGAAAAAATGCAGGAAATTATTGATGCGATTACCGGTTTGCTTGGTCCGTTTATTCTCGGCGGCGGCATCGTAAGCGCAATCTTCTTCATCCTTTTGCTCGTCGGCCTGTGGCTGATGTTCAAGAAGATGGGTGAGAAGGGTTGGAAGGGTATCATCCCGATTTACAACGTCTATGTATGGTTCGGCAGAGTTTGGGAGAAGAAATGGTTCTGGATCTGGCTGGCTGTTCTTATCGTCGGCAGCATCCTTGCCAACTTCCTCGGCTTCCTCGGCACCATCGTCAACATTGCCAACTTGGTTATGTTTGTCATCCTTTGCTACAAGACCTCCAAGGGTTTCGGACATGGTATTCCTTACACCGTATTCTTGGTTCTCTGCTGCTCCATCGCCGTGTTTGTCCTCGGTATCAACAAGGACAAATTCCGTCGCGCATAATCGTTTGAGCGATTAAACGACAGGGAGAAGGGCCGCATTTGTGCGGCCCTTCTTTTTAATCGTTTCATATCGGCAACGATGAGAGTGTTTCGGTGTTTGTTTGAGGGTTTTCGCATCGCCTGGCGTAAAATATTATGTTCGGGAATATATCTCTTCGAAAGGCCATGTCGATGCTGAATCTCAAACGCGTTTGGAAAGCGAGACCCAAGTCTCACACCCCCGAACCGTTCAAGGAGCTTATGTCGCAATGGGGCAAAAACCTCGATCCTGATCGGGTCTTGCCTCAGCATCCCTGCCCTCGGTTCATGCGCAACTCGTTCATCAACCTAAACGGTTTGTGGTCTTGTCTGATTCGCAAGACATCTCCCGATGAACAAAGCTATCTTCCTCATCCTTCCGAATACGACAAAGAAATACTCGTTCCGTTTTCTCCGGAATGCAAGTTGTCGGGCGTGGAGCATATTCTGCAACCCGATGAGGAGCTGTGGTACTACCGAGAGGTGGAAATCTCCGAAGAAGAGCTGGGAATAAACAATTTCGGGGTGGCGACAAAAAGGTTGTTGCTCCATTTCGGGGCGGTGGACTATGCCTGCCGTATTTACATTAACGACACAGAGGTGGGCGGCCACGTCGGCGGATATACGCCGTTTGACGTGGATATCACCGATTATGTCAAACCCGGATACAACTCGTTTGCGGTATACGTGGTCGATCCGAGCGATACCGGCGTTCAGTTGCGGGGAAAGCAAAAGCTCAAAGCCGGCAACATCTGGTACACCGCTCAAAGCGGCATTTGGCAAAGCGTGTGGATGGAATCCGTCCCCGCGGCCCATATGGTTTCCGCGGTGCTGACACCCGACATCGACAACGGTCTTTTGCTCATCAACGCAACGGTCAACGTGGCCGGTTACCCCTTATCCGTTTACGTATATACCGGGGACGGCTCTTTGGTCGAATCCGTGACAATACCGGCACAGGATGCCCAATACAAGACAGTCAAACTTCAGACGCAGGACGGATACGCCATCGAACAGGCTTTCTTTACCGCCGCGATGCAGATACCGGCACCTCATCTGTGGAGTCCCGAAGATCCGTTTCTGTACGATGTAATCTTCTATTACGGAGAGGATGAGGTGTCTTCCTATACGGCCTTCAGGAAGGTGGAGATCGGATGCGAGGGTACTTCCCGCAAGGCAAGGCGCTCCCGTCCGCGTTTTCTGCTCAACGGAAAAGCCTACTTTGTCAAAGGCGTTCTCGACCAGGGTTACTGGCCAGAGTCATTGATGACCGCACCCGATTACGAGGCCTTTGATTTCGATATTCTTTCCATGAAACAAGCGGGGTTCAATACGCTTCGCATGCATCTTAAGATAGAGGCGGAGCGCTTCTATTATGCCTGTGACAAACTGGGCATGCTCGTATGGCAGGATATGCCCTGCGGCGGAGGAGCCTATGATTTCAAATTGGTATCCAAAAAACCGACACTTCATCGCTCGGCATGGGATTCCAAAGACGATACGGCACTGAAGTTCAAAAGGAAATCCGGTGCAGATTCGGTCGAGTACCAAGAAGAATGGCTGCAGACTCTCGGTGAGATGATCGAGCTATTGGGAAGCCATCCCTGTGTCGCGACCTGGACGCTGTTCAACGAAGGGTGGGGACAGTTCGATGCGGTGCGCGCCGTTTTGTACGCCTCACGTTTCGACAGGACCCGTCCCATCGATGCCACCAGCGGTTGGTTCGACCGCGGGGTGGGCGATTACGTAAGCATTCACAATTATTTCCGCAAACTGCGGGTATATCGCAGAAAGCGTCACGACCGCCGTGCTTTCATCCTCAGCGAAATAGGCGGCTATACCCATCATATTGCCGAGCACTCCTCTCTGGATCGCTCATACGGATATGCGTCGTTTGAGGATGCGGACAAATGGGAGAAAGCATACAAAGCGCTTATCGATAAGGCCTCTTCTTTGGAAAAGCGCGGCTGTTCCGGTTTTATATTCACGCAGCTGTGCGATATAGAAGAAGAAACAAACGGCATACTGACCTATGACCGTGAGGTCAACAAGCTCGAATCCAAACTTTCCATGAGGCTCAAAGAATGGAGAGAATCCGAAGAGCATAAAGCTCAAGAAGAAGAGTGGGCAAAAGAAGCAACCATCGCCGAGCAGGAAGCCGAAGAATTCTTCGAGAAGATGAGAGAGGCAGAAGCACAGCGCATCGCCGAGGAAGAAGAGCAAATCAAACAGGCTCAAGAGACCGCGAAGATGGAAGCCCTCAAACTCGAAGAAGAAGAGGTTGCCGCCGAGGAAATCGACGACGTGCCGGATTTCGAGGAAGTGGCCCAAGAGATCGAAGACCCCACGGATTTCATTGAACCGATAGAGATAGACGATGTCATCGACTTTACCGACGAGATCGATTTTGAAGTGGATGAGTTCGAACCCGAAGAAGAGATTGAGCCGATCGGAGAAGAATTCGAAGAGGCATTCGATGACGAAGAAGACATGTTCAACGATGAGTTCGAATACGCATGGACCGATGAAGACGATGAAGAAGACGCATCGTTTGATGAAGAACAAAGAGGGGATAGTTTATGAGTGAGTTGGTTGGATTTACCGCAGAGCAGCCCGAGCAATTGTATGAGGCATTCGTCGGGGCGTTCGGGGAAGAGCAGCGTCCGTTTTTTGCATTGGCGTCGGCTCCGGGCAGGCTTGAGCTTGCGGGCAATCATACCGATCATCAGGGCGGCTGCGTGATATCCGCCGCTCTGGCGCAAAGAACCGTCGGTTTTGCGGCGATAAACAACACCGATATTGTCAATGTCGAGATGGGTGAATTCGGTCGTGTCGGCATCGATTTATCCGGAGATCTGCAACCGGTTGAAGAAGAGAAGGGCACAAGCGCCGCACTCGTGCGCGGCATGCTTGCCAAAGCAAAAAAACGCGGTGTCGTGCCGGGATTCGATATGGTCGTTTCTTCCGAAATCCCGGTAGGCGCGGGCGTTTCTTCTTCCGCGGCTTTCGAGGTGATGCTCGGTTCGATTATCGGCGCAATCGGAAGCGGTTGTGCCGTTACCGACCCCGATACCGATTACGTTTCGGCGATGGAGCCGCTTGATTTGGCGACGGAGGCCGTAGAGGTCGAACATGAGTATTTCGGGAAAGGATGCGGAGCGCAAGACCAAATCGCTTCCGCGTTCGGCGGCGTTGTCTATATAGACTTTTCTCCCGCGTCTCCCGAGCAGCCCATCGTCATGCCCGTCGATTTGAATTTCGAGAAGTTTCAGTTCACTCCTCTTTTGATAGATTCGCGTTTGGATCACTCCGCTTACAACGACCAATATGACGCGGTTCCCGGCGACATGTTTGCCGTCGCGAAGTATTTCGGGAAAGAGCGCTTGGTTGACGTGCCTCGTGAAGAGTTCAACGACAGATACGATGAGGTTGTCGGTGCCTTGGGCGAGCTTCCCGCGTTGCGCGCCAAACATTTCTTCGAAGAGACCGCACGTGTCAAAAAGCAAAAGGTCGCTCTCGAGACCCGCGAATGGAAGAGTTTTGCGCAGGGCATGATCGCCTGCTGCAATTCCCAGCAACAGCAACTCAAAAACGTGACTCCCGTCGTCGATTTTGACGAAAACACCGATGAGGAGTTCAAAAAACAAATCAACATGCCCCAAAAAATCGTCGACATCTGCGCCAAGCTGTTGACCGGATGGGGCGGATGGCGTGTGCACGGGGGAGGATTCGGCGGCCACATCATGGCGCTTTGTCCCAACGACATCGTCAAGCAATTTACCGACGAAACCAATCGCCGCATCACCGATACGATGTTTCCGACGGGAGACAATCGGGTTGAGCGTGCCTATATAGACCATAACGGAGCCACGGCATACATCATTCCCGGCACCGCGTTTGCTCCGGCAACCGAGGAGGCTTCCGCACAAGAACTGGAAGCGACCGGTATATCGGGCATTCCCGAAAAAGAGCCCGAAGAGGAGCGCTTTGTACCGACATCCGCGGTTACCCGCGCTCAGGTGTTAAGCGATGCCGCCGCATACGCAACCCATATGGCGGAAGTTGCCGCCAAGAAGGCCGCCGAAAGCAACGATCCCAAAGCGGCATACGATGCGCGTGTCGCTGCCATCGCCGCGGCACAGGCTGCCCGTTCGGCCACGGACGGTTCGGTTGATGTCAAAGTCGCCAAATATGACTCCAAGAATCAATAAAGATTTTGATGAGGGTGCCCGAAAAGAAAAATATCGAATGGACTTATGCCGCTTCATGCGGTGAGTTGGAGCTGTCCGTCAACATCTCCAAACCCGAAAAGTCTCTTCGCGATATCGCCGATGCCTCCGGTGCGGACAAAGAGAGTTGCTCCTTGTGTTGGGATGAAAACGAGCTTTTGCCCGGAAGGTTTGAGGCAACGTCTTCCAAGGTCGAGCCGATGTTGCTAAACGGCAAACCCGCCTTGGTGGCCGAAGGCATCAAAGAAGTAACCGGCATGAGTTTTGCCGCACAAGAGTCGCTCAACTACGATCCCCAAAAACCGCGTTACTATTTCGCGATGGACGGGATGCCGTGGCGTTTGCATTACTCTCCGTATCGGTATTTCCAGGAACACTGCATCGTATCCACGCAGTCCCATATACCGATGCATATCGACAAAAACACGTTTGATCGATTGCTGTATTTGATCGATTGTTTTCCGGGATATTTCTTCGGGAGCAATGCGGATTTGCCCATCGTGGGAGGGTCGATTCTTTCCCATGAGCACTACCAGGGAGGCAAACACGTTTTTGCTCTCATGAAGGCTCCCGTTTCTCGGACAATCAGACTTCCCGAAGCGTTTAAAGGAGTATTCGCCGGGGTGGTGTCTTGGCCTTGTGCGGTGATACGTCTGTGCGCCGCGGACAAAGAAGCGCTTGCCGATGCGGCGTCTTTTATTTTGGACAAATGGCAATCATACGACGATGAGGATGCGCAAATCTTCTCCCACGGTTGCGGAAACGAAGGGCTGGAAGGTATGCCCGCCGAACTGAGAGAGCAGGCCCAAGCCTCTTTGAAAGAAGACGGAACCTACGGGTTGGATTTCGAGGGAATACCGCATAACTGCGTCACTCCGATTGCTTATAAGGCGTCTTTTGTCGCAAAAGGACAGCGCGGTTATGTCGTCGATATCGTATTGCGCAACAATTTTGCCGTTCGCAAACGTCCTTGGGGCATATTCCATGTCGATGAGCCTTACCATCACATCAAAAAAGAAAACATCGGCCTCATAGAGATTATGGGCAAAGCGATTTTGCCCGGTCGTTTGTCGTTTGAGTTGCCGATGTGCGAGGACGCCATTGCGAGGGCCTACGTAAAAAAGGAAGATCCTCAGGCATTTGAGTGGAAACTCGTCGAGGTGAGGCCGACTGCCGTGCATGCTCGCTGGGCAAAACAAATCCTCGAGGACATGTACGAGCACGGATTGCCCGAAGGATTCGATATCAAAGAAGAAAAAGAAGACTTGCTTGAGGCGGAGTCGGATTTCGAGAAGAAAGTCGGAGCGGCCATACGCTTCGAGGACAATCGTACGAAAGAAGAAGCGTTTTCTTCATTTATGCAAAACGAAGTGGGTGGCATATACGAGCGTATATTGGCATGTTGCGATGTGTTTCGTTATGCGGATAACAGAGAAGAAGCGCTCAATCGCTTCATCGCGACATTGAACGAATAGATAAGGTGTGAGCATGTGCGGATTTGTGGGTTTTGGGGGATTTGATTATCCGATGGATACGGCAAGTGCCGTCATCAAGGATATGGCCGATCGCATCATTCATCGCGGACCCGACGAAGAGGGTTATTTCGTCAGTGACGACATAGCCATGGGATTCAGAAGGCTTTCCATCATCGATTTAGCCACAAGCCATCAGCCCATGAAAAACCAAACCGGTTCCGTCGTCGTGACGTTCAACGGAGAGATTTACAACTTTATGGAGCTGCGCTCTCAACTGCAATCCATGGGTTATGAGTTTGTCACCTCGGGAGATACCGAGGTCATCGTGCACGGATACGAAGCCTGGGGCGTCGGAGTTTTCGAGAAGCTGCGCGGCATGTTTGCCATCGCGATTTGGGATGACAATAACAAACAGCTGGTATGTGCCCGCGATTTGTTCGGCATCAAGCCTTTCTATTACCAGCACCTTGAGGGACGTCTCATCTATGGCAGCGAAATCAAAGCATTTCTGGCCCATCCCGGGTTTAAGAAGGAATTAAACGAAGCAATGCTTCCGCAATACCTGTGTTTTGAGTACATGAACGATTCGCAGACGATGTTTGCCGATGTTCATAAACTGCTTCCCGGCCACTATCTGATTTACAAAGACGGACGGATATCGATCGAGTGTTTCTATCACATCACCTACAAGATCGACGACTCCAAGACTATCGACGAGTGGGCCGATATCGTCAATAATGCCTTTGACGAAAGCGTTTCGGCACACGAGATTGCCGATGTGGAAATCGGCAGTTTCTTGTCGGGCGGTATCGACAGCAGTTTGGCGGCATATGCGATGGGGCAGCATGCTCCCGCCGTCAAAACATTCAGCGTCGGTTACGAGATCGGTTGTGAGGAGCAGGTGGAAAAAATCAACAACCAAAGCGCTTTCGAAATCAAACTCGACGAGCTGGCCGACAGCAGAGCGTTTGCGTCCTGGGCAAACCTTCCCAATTTTGAGATAAAGGTCGACGCGAAGGAGTTTTTGGATATTGTACCGACCGAGCAATACCATATGGATGAACCTTTGGGTGCGCCTTCAGCCATCCCGCTGTATTTCGTGAGCAGCTTGGCGGCAAAACAGGTCAAGGTCGTGCAAAGCGGCGAGGGAGCAGACGAGCTGTTCGGCGGATACTGGATCTATCACGACCAATACGAGTTCGAGCGCTATTTCAAAATTCCGCGTTTTATGAGAGCGGCCGCGGGAGCGATTGCACAAAAGCTGCCTTCGTTTCATGGAAGGAGGTTCTTGATGCGTGGAGCGGGCGGTCCCGAGCGTTCGTATCAGCGCACCTCCATGAACTACATGTGGGATGAGATTCCCCATATCCTCAAAAACTATGCCGGCCCCTGCAAGCCCTGGGAGTGGGCGGCCCCTCATTTCCGTGAGGCGGAAAAACAAGACATCGATATCATCACCCAAACCCAGTATGTCGACATGGTGAGCTATATGCCTTATGACATCTGCCTCAAGGCGGACAAGATGAGCATGGCCCACAGCCTTGAGTTGCGTGTTCCGTTCTTGGACAAAAAGGTATTGGATATCGCAGTCCAGCTTCCCACGAACTGCCGTGTCACCGATGAGCACAGCAAATACGCTTTGCGTGTTGCCGCATCCAAACTCGGGTTCCCGCAAAAGGTTGCCAACATGCCCAAGCAGCCTTTCATCACGCCTTTGACGGTATGGCTGCAGACCGATTTGTATTACGAGCGTATCAAAGAGGCGTTTACTTCGCCTGCCGCGGAGAAGTTTTTCAATACGGAGTATCTGATGAGGATGCTTGACGATCACAAAAGCGCCGATTTCTCGACGGTTGAGGGTCGCTCCAAACTGAAGATGATGCGTATCTGGAACATCTATTGCTTCTTGTGTTGGTATGAGGTTTTCTTCGGAACTTCTTCCGAATGTCTTGCTCCCAAAACGACTGCATAGATTCTTAAACCACGCCGCGATACAGATGTCCCGAAGTTGTTTGGGGCAGTTTGGCAAGCGACTCGTTTGATTTGATTGCCAAATCGAGTGCCCGCCTTGCTCTTTCCACGGCGACTTTTGTCTTTTGCTCGTCAAGCAAGGTGGTATCGACCATAAAGGCGCTGACGTTTGCTTTGAGTAACTCGGGTATGGCGGGTACGATATCCAGATAAATGCCGTTGAACAAATGGCTTCTGCCGCATATGTCGGTAACGATCGGGAATTCGTAATTCTTGCGATCGCACAGTGCGTGTCGTTTTGTTCTGCGCGTGCAGGAAGCGCATTGCTCGTTGCAGGGGCCTTGGCCCATCAGCAGACAATGCTCGGTAATCATCAATTCCTGGTTGCCGCTTATCGTCAATCCCAAAGAGACGGGCGTATCGGCTCCCAACTCCTCAATCTGCTTGAGGTTGAGCTCGGGAGAAAGCCAGACGCGATGCGCTCCCATGGACGCCGCCAACTCAAGAGAAAGTTTGTTGGTGATGGGTACATGGGGTCCCACTTCAAAGGGTATGCCCATCTCCGAAGCTTTTTGCATATCGCCGAGTGAATCGACAAACACCGGCTGTTTTGTTTCTTTCCACGGATCAAAAGAGACGACGTTTTCTCGGGAAGAGCCGATTTGCTCATGACATACGGTAGGCATGGCGGGGATATACGATGTCGGATATTTGCCATCCCGAGATACGGCACGACCCTCCAAAACATGATGTGTTTCGTTGAGGGCGGGGACATAAATCGTATCGGCACCGGCTTTTGAAGCGACAGATGCGCAGGCGGGATTGGTAGCCCACGCAACGATTATGGGTTTTTGGACGGAAGCGGCGGGCATTTTTGCTTTATCTGGTTTGACAGAAGAGATTTGCTTGGAATAACCGGCAAGAATCGCTTCGGTCAGATTCGCAAGAGCTTCTCTTCGTGCCGCATGCAAAGAAGAAAAACCGATGCCGACACCTTCGTCCAAATCGATATCGATATTCTCCAAAACATAGTCTTCGGCACCCATGCGTCCCACATGTTCGGCAATCTCTTGTTCGGTAACCGCTTTGGTACGTGCCGCTTCGACTATATCCCCGGTAAAGGTTCCTTTGGGAGCGGAGGCATCGCTTATGTCGTTTGTTCGTTTGAATTCGATATGAAGGGGCATGCCGATACGGGCGGTGACGTGTGCGTGCACGCCGATGCGGGGGTCGTTTTGCAAAGCGTCGAAGGCGGCTTGCGCGCTTCTTACCCGAAACACGCGATCTCCCACGCGCATGGATTTGGATTCGATGCCGACGGGGAGAGAAACGATGTTTTTGCCTTCATGCTCGAACTCGGAAACGACATGGGTGACGTTTCCGGAGAGGGTCCAAAACTCGAGGACATCGCCTGCGGACAATTCGACATTGGAAGAGATCGATATCTTGTTTCTTGAGACGAAAGTGACGCGTCCGACATTGATGCCGCGGTTGTTGGGACGACCGTAGCTCATGATGTCGTTTCCGCGATGACCTTCCGCATACGCAGTCGTAAATCCTCTCGAAAACGCTTCCGAGAGCTTCTTGATATCTTCTTCGGTATAAAACTTCGATTGGTTGTCTTTGATGCGATCCAGCGCGCCTCGGTAAACGCTTGTCACCCCGAGCACGTATTCGGGAGACTTCATACGTCCCTCGATCTTAAACGAATCGACACCCGCTTCAAGGAGGCGGGGGATAAGAGAGATGGCGCAGAGGTCTTTCGGGGAAAGAAGATGTTCTCCTTCGGAGGAAAGCGGCTCATCGGATGATTCGTTTTTGAGATCGTAGGGCAGTCTGCATGCCTGGGCGCACATGCCACGGTTGGCAGACCTTCCTCCGATCATGGAAGACATCAGACATTGCCCCGAATAGCATACGCACAAGGCGCCGTGAATGAAGGTTTCCACTTCCATGTCAAGGCTATGGGCAACCTCGCACAGCCTTGCTATCTCTTCGGAGGAAAGCTCACGGGCAAGCGTCACGCGTTTTGCGCCGAGGCGTTTTGCGGCACGGATGCCCGCTTCGTTATGGGTGTTCATCTGGGTGGAGATATGGATGCGTACATCGGGGATTTGCCTGCGCAACTCGTTTGCCAAGCTGATGTCTTGGACGATAAACGCATCCGCACCGGACATCCAAGCGAAACGGGCGTATTCGAGGGCGGAGTTCGTTTCTTCGGGGAGGATGGCGATGTTTAAAGTGACATAGATTTTGACATTGCGCAGATGAGCGTAATCGCATGCCTGCTTGAAAGTTTCGAGAGAAAAGTTTTGCGCGCCGCGGCGGGCATTGAATTTGTCAAGCCCCAGATAGACCGCGTTTGCGCCTCCGCAAACAGCCGCGCGAAGTGCCGTGAAATTGCCCGCGGGAGCAAGCAGTTCGGCACATGTCATTTGTTTTGCCATCGTTCCTCGTTCGTAACCAAAAG
This sequence comes from Eggerthellaceae bacterium, assembly GCA_017960005.1. Taxonomy (GTDB): domain Bacteria; phylum Actinomycetota; class Coriobacteriia; order Coriobacteriales; family Eggerthellaceae; genus RGIG10264. Next base: position 457 of record JAGCZM010000112.1, on the reverse strand, counting down.
TGCGTTTCATGGTAGTATATTCCATTACGTTAAAAGACTTTTATTACAGCGTGTCCAAGGTTGTTCGGAGGGGAAAAATACGGGGAAATTTCGGGAAGAACCGAAACGAAAACCATCCGGCAAAGACCTTTGAAAAGCAAGGAAAGCAACCCGATTATTCATGAAAATCAGGCGCAAACTCAGACATAAAAAAGCCCATATCGGCATGTGGGTCGCTGTCGTTTTGTTTGTGTTTGTCGCCGTCATCGGCGTGTATGCCGTGCGCGGCGTCATCGAGATCGGCGAGGCATGGTGCGAGGATCTGCCCGACATCACCGACACCGAGTCGTTCAAATATACCGAAACCACCACCATCTATGCCAACGACGGTCAAACCGTGCTTGCGGAGTTTTATCTCAAACAGCAAATCCCGGTCACCTATGACGATATCGGTCTGTTCGTTTTGCTCGGTACCGTG
>JAGCZM010000111.1 GCA_017960005.1 Eggerthellaceae bacterium | reverse complement strand
ATTATAAATTACATAATCAGCTCTTTGGTCTTTTTTGCGATTGATGCTTGCTGGAACCTCAGAGGAGAACTCGTCGGGATTAGAGTAGTCATATCCCATTGCACTAAACATTGGCAAAATGAGGCCCATCTTTGTCTGCTCTTCATTGCTTATACGATTCAAAAATCTCTCATCTTTGGCTTTGCCGATGATTTTTCGAACTTCTTCGCCAAAATCCTTGCTCATGACTTTCCTGCCTTCAACTACGTTTCTCATCCAACACGAATCGCAAAGTACAGACCACGCGTGAAATCAACCAAACGCTGTTGCCCACAGTTGGCACCACGATCCGTAAATTCGCGACAATGATAAAAAAAAATCATTTTCGCAATACTCCTACTGTCTATTTGTACCCCCATTAGGGACATAGCAAAAATGCTCCCTGATTTGGGAGCATTTTCATCGAGCAAGTTTATTTTTAAATCATTCTTTTTCTGTCTCTTCAACCTCGGATGTATTTCGGCGATTGCCCAGAGCAATGGCCATGAAGGAAACCAAAGTCACGATAAGCAAGCCGCAGACGATGTTCCACCAAAACAGAATGCCGTCGAACAGCCCGGGAATATACGGAACGGGATCAACCGGATCGTCGTCATCGGTTGAAGGATCGGGAGCATCCGCATCCAATATGTCCAGAAACAACGTGGCTGAACCGTTGTCGAATGTGAAATGCAGAATATGGATGTTCGATTCCATGGCATCCAATACCGACGCCATGACGGTCACAATCACGCTTCCGCGTGCGATGGTGTAATCGACGTCGCGAACAAGCTCAGTCTCATCGTCATACAGTCCCACGAAATGCTCAAGAATTTCGTCATCGGAGACTTCCGCATCAAGCACGATGACGAGGTTTTGCTCGCTGCCCTTACGCCAATGGCTCAAAGAGGAGGGTTCCTCCCCGTCTACGGTGATGATGTTATAAACCGTACCGTAAACATCGATCAGGGCTTCCTGATACGCATCGTAGAGAGCCTTGTAGGTGGCATCGACGGATTCCTCATCGTCAATACCGAGCATTACCAAGGCCTTGGCCAACTCATAAGCAAACATGACTTTCGCATCGGCAGCGGGATATTCCTCGGCAATCTGCGCTCTGAACTCACCGACCTCATCGATGAGCCTTATCAATTGATACAAAGGATAATCCGCGTTCACGAAATGCGCCTGCGTATCGATGGAGAGCAATCCGCCGTTATCTTGGCCCTCTTGCGTCAAGACCACAATGGCCTGCTCGTTGTCGATATAGTCGCTGTTTATGAACCTGGATGTCGAAGTCCATGCGATGAAGGGATTATGGATGCCTTCGTCGGCCAAAGGATCGGTCGTTGCCATGTATTCGTTGATGGCAACGCGTACCTTTTTGTCTCTCCATCCGTCAAGCCAAGTACCTTTGTAATAAATACGCTCGTCGCTTGATGTCACCAGTGCCACGACAACGCCGTCTTTAAACAGACAATCGATGCCGACCATGTTGGTGAAGAGAGCCTTGCCCTCCTCACTCATCGAATAGTTGAGCACGCTCAAAAGCTCTTCGTAGGTGATCTCGTAGGTGTATACCTTGTTCGAGAAGGGCATCATCGTGTAGATATCGGCAATCGTGATGTCGCGTTTGCCGGTTTCCGGGTCGATTACGAAAGAGGTTCTGACACCGCCGCCGTTGTACATGCCGATCTCGGCTGCGCCGATACGGGCGATTATCGAGCAATCCCAGTTGCCCGCAACGCTGGCACGACCGCCACTTCCTTCGATAAAGACATTTTTCGGGGCATCGACGACGATATGGCCGATCTTCGTGTCGAATATATCTTTTGCGGCATTGATGGCCACATCGCTGATGGCGACGATGGATGCGTCAAGCTCGTTTGCGTTTGCTTCGGATTTGACCAAACGGGTCTTGTCGGCAACGGTCGATACGTAATTGGCATCCTTAATCCCGGCAAACACGGCATCTCCTTCATTGACCGTAAACGCCAGCTCGCAATACGTATAAGCCACACCGTAGCATTCGGGTTGAATGTATACGAGGTTTGCGGAGGTCTTTCCCGAAAGACTGTCGTGGGAATGTCCTCCCAAAACCAAATCGACAACAGACCCGGCACCGAGTCCGTTTGCGATGATGGATGCATCTTCATGAGACAGCACGATAGTGGCATCCGCAGCCCCACTTGACTCAAGGGACTGCGCGAGGGCATTGAGTGCCGCAAAATCCAAAGATACGCGATATCCCGCACCGGTGAATCTCTCGTTGAGAATCTCGTCTTTGTAATCGCTGACGAACCCGATGACGGCAACACGTACCGTCGCTTCTCTGCCCTCGGTATCGATTGCGGTCTTTTCCAAGATGATGTAGTCCTTGGCAAAGGTGATTTTCTCGTTGTTCTTGTAGATATTGGATGCCACGACGGGAATCGAATTGACACCGACAAGTTCGCCGAGGCGATAATCCATCATGGTTTGATCGGCGTCGATTGTTGTCTCGATGCCCCAGTCAAACTCATGGTTGCCTATGGTGACGGCGTCATAGCCCATGGCGGCGTATGCCGCCGACATCGGGTTTCCTTTGGACAGGCTCGAAAGCGTGTTTCCCTGATAAATGTCGCCGGAATCCAAAAGGATGGCCTTGTCTTTGCGCAGGCTCTCCCCGCTTCCGCGCACGTCGTTTACCTTATCCGCGATATAAGCGAGCAGATAAAGCGGGTTGTCGCCGGATATGTCGGCGAGATATCCGTGCACATCCGATGTCTGAAACACCGGCAAATAGTAATTCGTATCACCCGAGGAGGCCTGCTCGTCGGCAACCGCAAAAGAAACGCCGCAAAACGCACCGCAGGCAAGCGCGACAAGCAGTGCGGCAATCACGGGTATCGCCGAATATTTTTTCTTCGAATCCGTCATCTGCAAACTCCGTAGACAAAGACAAATACATATGTTCATACGGGCATATCCATACCCGAAATTCTTCGT
>JAGCZM010000010.1 GCA_017960005.1 Eggerthellaceae bacterium | reverse complement strand
GAGAAGTTCTCGAAATACCTGACCGAGGTTCCCGGCGTTTCCTGGAGCAAACCAAACGGAGGGTATTTTATTTTGCTGAAAGTACCCCAGGGTCTTGCCAAGACGGTGGTTGCGATGGCAAAAGAAGTGGGAGTCTCCCTCACCAAAGCGGGCGCCACCTGGCCCTACGGACAAGATCCTTTCGATACCGACATCCGCATCGCGCCTACCGTCCCCTCCCTTGAAGAACTGAGCGTCGCATTGGACGTTTTGACGTGCTGTGTCAAACTCGCGTATTTGCGCACCCTTTAAACAGATCTTTCCCAAATACAAAAAAGCGCCCCGAGCAAGGGGCGCTTTTGTTTTGTATGCGACAACCGCTAGAGCTCGGCGTACATCTCTTTAAGCTTGACGAGATAGTCGTATCTTTCCTTGGCGTACTCCTCGCTCTTCGCAAAAAGATCTTCGGCGCGCTCGGGGAACTCTCTGGTCAAACGGGAATACCTTGCCTCGTTCATCAGGAACTCGCGATATCCGCCTGCCGGCTCCTTCGAATCCAGCGTGAATTTCTTTCCTTTTTCGGCGTCGGGATTGAACCTGAACAGATTCCAATAACCGCATTCGACGGCACGCTTCATCTCGTCTTGGCAATGCATCATGCCGCCGGCGATGGAGTGCATCTCGCAGGGGCTGTATCCGATGATCAGTGAAGGACCGTGGTACTTTTCCGCCTCTTCGATGGCTTTGATGGTTTGGGCCGGTTTGGCGCCCATCGCGACCTGTGCGACATAGACATAGCCGTAGCTCATCGCTATCTCGGCCAAACTCTTTTTCTTAATGCTCTTGCCCGCAGCGGCAAACTGCGCGACCTGGCCGATGTTGGATGCCTTTGAAGCCTGACCGCCGGTGTTGGAATAAACCTCGGTGTCGAACACGAACACATTGATGTCCATGCCGGATGCAAGCACGTGATCCAGACCGCCGAATCCGATGTCATAGGCCCAGCCATCGCCGCCGAACACCCAGAAGCTCTTCTTGTCCATGTAATCGCGCTTTTCCATGATCTCGTCGGCCAAAGCTTTGGCTTCGTCGTTGTTCCAAGAAGATGCTTTGCGAAGCAATGCCCTCAAAGCGCTTCCCTCGCGCAGATCGGCCTCGGGATCGTCTTTGACCTCAAGCCATGCGTCTGCGGCAGACGTCAGTTCATCGGAGATTTTCATGTCGGATAAAGCTTTGACGTTGTCGATAAGTTTGGAGCGCACCGCCTCATAGCCCAGCAGCATGCCGAACCCATGCTCGGCGTTGTCCTCAAACAAGGAATTGCTCCATGCGGGACCCTTGCCGCAATGGTTGACGGTATAAGGAGATGTGGCCGCGGGACCACCCCAAATGCTCGAGCAACCCGTCGCATTCGATATGAACATGCGATAGCCGAACATCTGCGTAATCAGACGGGCATAAGAGGTTTCCGCGCAACCGGCGCAAGATCCGCTGAACTCCAAAAGCGGACGTCTGAACTGACTTCCCCTTACACTGAAATCGCAAGCGGAGCTCTTCTCTTTGACCTCTTTGACGCAGTAATCGAACACGGCTTGTTTGTCCATGGCATCTTTCGCATCGACCATGGAGATGGCCTCCGAAGGACATCTGGAGATACAAACCGAACAACCCAGGCAATCAAGCGCGCTTATGCCCAATACATAGGAATAACCCTCGACACCTTTGCCCTTTGCCGGAATGCATGATGCGCCTTCGGGCAGGCCTGCCTGCTCTTCGGATGTGAGCAAAAACGGCCTGATGGCTGCGTGAGGGCATACAAAAGAACAGCTGTTGCACTGGGAGCATTTGGATGCATCCCACAAAGGAACGCTGACCGCAACGCCGCGCTTCTCAAACGCCGAGGCGCCCTGCTCGAACTGACCGTCTTCATGGCCGGCAAACGCGGATACCGGCAAAGCGGATCCCTCCATCTTGCCGACGGGAAGCATGATGTTTTTGACCTGGTCGACCAACTTGTCGTTGCCGGCAATCTTTAGTTCGACCGTTTCGTCGACGGCATCTTTCCAAGAGGCGGGAACATCGACTTTGACAAACGCCTTGGCGCCCGCATCGATGGCCTTGTGGTTCATCTCGACGATTTCGGGACCTTTTTTGAGATAGCTCTTGGTCGCCGCATCCTTCATGTAAGAAATTGCCTCATCCTCGGGCATGACCTTGGCAAGGGCAAAGAAAGCGGATTGCAGGATGGTGTTGGTACGTTTGCCCATACCGATTTCCTGGGCGATGTCGATGGCATCGATGATATAGAGCTTGATGTCGTTTTGAGCGATATAGCGTTTGGTCTGCGCATCAAGATGCTTATCCAGCTCCTCGGGTTTCCACTGGCAATTGATGAGGAAGGTACCGCCGGGCTTGATGTCGTTTACCATCTTGAATCCCTTGGAAACATACATGGGATTGTGGCAGGCGACAAAATCGGCTTTGTTGATGTAGTAAGGACTTTTGATGGGCGCATCCCCAAACCTCAGATGGCTGATGGTGATACCGCCCGTTTTCTTCGAATCGTACTGGAAATATGCCTGGATATATTTGTCGGTATGATCGCCGATAATCTTGATTGAATTTTTGTTGGCGCCGACCGTACCGTCTCCGCCTATACCCCAGAACTTGCACTCGATGGTGCCCAATGCCGCGGTGTTGGGGCAATTCTCGGGCTCG
>JAGCZM010000110.1 GCA_017960005.1 Eggerthellaceae bacterium | reverse complement strand
TCCAAACCCGCCAGTTTTTCGACATCGCCGGTGGCCGCTATGGTCAAAGAATCGGCGGATACGTCCACGATTTTTCCCCTGAACACCTCGATCATTTCCTTGAGTTCGGCAATCTTAGCGGGTGTGGCGGCACCCCGATACAAGACCAGCTCGCGCGAAACGTTACTCACCTTGGACAAATCGGTGATCTTGTATACGCACACAAGTTTATTGAGCTGTTTGGTCAACTGCTCGAATATGGCGCTTTGTGCCTGCACGACCATGGTGATGCAGGAAGTCTTGGGATCTTCGGTGGGACCCACCGACAAGCTGTCTATGTTGAAACCGCGGCGCGATATCAATCCGACGACACGGGAGAGCACGCCGGGTTTGTTTTCCACGATGACCGATAAAACATGCTGTGACATATCTGCCTCCCCGTCCTATTTCGAATCGGGTATATAACCGACGGCACCGACCGCGAAATCGACCGAACCGTCCAACTCGCCTTTGGCCGCATTGCCCTGCAGGGAAACCGCGATGGGATATACATCCTCATCGCCGGGAATCTCGACCTCAAGCAGCGCGGGTCCCTCGCTTGCAAGCAGTACTTCGATGCCCGATTTGATTTCGTCGGATAAAGAGATACGGCATGCGGTAAACCCGAACCCCTTTGCAACCGCGCAAAAATCGGGACTCTTCCCGAAATCCACCGACGAATATCTCGAATCGCAAAACAGGCGTTGCCATTGACGAACCATCCCCAACCCGCCGTTGTTCATCAAAACGATTTTGACCGGAAGGTTGTAGGTGGCAGCCGTTGCCATCTCCTGGATGTTCATCAAAAGCGAACCGTCGCCGGCGATGCAGATGACCTCTTTGTTGCCCAAGGCCAAAGAAGCGCCGATTGCGGCCGGGAATCCGAAGCCCATCGTTCCCAATCCCCCGCTCGTCAAAAACATGCGCGGGGAATAACGTTTGATATGCTGAGCGGCCCACATCTGATGCTGTCCGACTTCGGTTGTCACGACGCAATCTTTGCCGATCGCATCGCATAAAGCATCCATAAAGATTGCGGGCTTAATGAATGTGTCTTTGCATTCGCAAGGTGCATCGTTTTGTACCTCTTCCAAGGATTTTGCCCACGGAGAGGCAAAATGCAAAGGTGTCTCCTTGTTCTTGAGTTCTGCAATCAAACGGTCGAGCACGTTTTTGAGATCGCCGACGATGGGTACATCGGCTTTGCGCACTTTGCTTATCTCGACCGGATCGATATCGATATGAATCACTTTGGCGTTGAGTGCGAACTCGGAGAGTTTGCCGGTAACCCTGTCGGAGAACCTCGCACCGCAGGCAACGATGACATCGGCATCGTTCAATGCCTTGTTGGCGCGTTTGCTTCCGTGCATTCCCACCAGCCCGAAATTACACGGCGCATCGGAAGGGTAAACACCGATGCCCATCAGAGTATGGACAAGCGGAATGTCGTATAAGGAAACGAGGGAGGAAATCTCTTCCTTGGCATCGGAAATGACCGCTCCGCCTCCCACGTATAAAACGGGCTGTTTGGATGAGGACAAAACCTCGGCTGCCTGCTTGATTTGCTTGGCGTTGCCTTTGACGGTGGGCTTGTATGAAGAAATATCCACGCAGCACGGATAGACAAACTTGCAGGTGGCTCCCGCAACATCGGCGGGCACATCGATGAGAACGGGGCCGGGGCGACCGGTCTGTGCGATATGAAAGGCCTCAGCGATGGTCTGCGCCAATTCGGAAACGTTTTGCACGAGATAGCTGTGCTTGACAATGGGCAGCGTGATACCGAATATATCGGATTCCTGGAACGAATCGGTGCCGATGACGCTGCGGGGAACCTGAGCGGTGATGACGATCAAAGGAACGCTGTCCATGTATGCGGTCGCAATACCGGTAACGGTATTGGTCGCGCCCGGACCGCTCGTGACGATGACCACACCGGGC
>JAGCZM010000109.1 GCA_017960005.1 Eggerthellaceae bacterium | reverse complement strand
CGAAATCGGCGAAAAGATTGCGGCTGCGATGGAAGCGGTCGGCAACGACGGTGCCATCTCCGTCGAAGAAAACAATGCGTCCTTCGATTTGGAACTCAACATCGTCGAGGGCATGCAATACGATCGCGGCTACATTTCTCCTTACATGTGCACCGATATGGAGCGCATGGAAGCCGTGCTCAAAGACCCCTATATCATGCTTACCGATCAGAAGGTGTCCAGCATCTCCGATATGGTCAAGTTGCTTGAAGACATCATGCGTTCCGGCCGTCCGCTGTTCTTGGTGGCAGAGGATGTCGACGGTGAGGCTTTGGCCACCTTGTTGCTTAACAAGATTCGCGGCACCATCAATGTGGTTGCCGTCAAGGCTCCCGGGTTCGGGGATCGCAGGAAGAGAATCCTCGAGGATATGGCTGCCGTTACCGGTGCGACCGTCATTGATAAGGACTTCGGCATGACTCTGGCAGACGCCAACATCGCCATGCTCGGTGCGGCAGGTACCGTCAAGGTCACCAAGGACAACTTCCTGATTGTGGATGGCAAGGGCTCCAAGCAGGCCGTTGACGAGCGTATCGCGCAAATCCGCGGCGAATACGAGCGTGCCGAAAACGATTTCGATAAAGAAAAGCTGCAGGAAAGATTGGCCAAGCTAAGCGGCGGCGTTGCCGTGCTTAAGGTCGGTGCCGCCACCGAAAGCGAGCTCAAAGAAAAGAAGAGCCGCATCGAAGACGCATTGCAGGCCACCCGTGCAGCCGTAGAGGAAGGCATCGTGGCAGGCGGTGGTGTCGCTTTGGTCAACGCTTTGCCCGCGCTTGAAGGTGTCGAGATTTGCGATGACGGCGAGAAGGTCGGTGTCGAAATCGTCCGCAAGGCTCTCGAAGCCCCGATGCGCGCCATTGCGCAAAACGCGGGATTCGAAGGAAGCGTCGTGGTCGAGCACGTCAAGGGTCTCAAACCCGGCGAGGGCTTGAACTGTGCCACCGGCGAATACGGCAACATGATTAAAATGGGTGTCAACGACCCGGTCAAGGTTACCCGTACCGCGCTTCAATCCGCGGCTTCCGTGGCATCCCTTATCCTTATCACCGAAGCCACCATCAACGAGATTCCCAAAGAGGGTCCCGATTTGAGCGCATTGGCAGGCGCCGGTGCGGGCGCGGGTATGTATTAATACCCAGACTCGGTAAAAGCGATGATAAGCGACCCCGTGCGGGTCGCTTATTTTTTGCCCTTGGTTATTTGAAGAGAAACCCATGCGGCGCATGTCGGGAATTGAACCTGCGTTAAAATGAGGCTCCTATGGAATTTGTTTTGGACATATTGCTCGATGCCCTCAAAGATACGGCCATCCTCATTCCTTTTTTGTTTGCCACGTATGTGTTGATGGAATGGCTGGAGCATCGTACCGGAGAAAAAACCCAAAAAGCCGTGCTTCGCGCCGGTGTTGCGGGGCCGGCTGTGGGAGCGCTGCTGGGCGCGGTGCCTCAATGCGGTTTCTCCGCAGCATCATCCACGCTTTATGCCGGTCGTGTCATTACCCTGGGAACGTTGTTTGCGGTGTATCTGGCAACATCGGACGAGATGCTGCCGATATTCATTGCGCAACAGGTGCCCATCGAGACCATCTTGGGAGTTTTGGGTATTAAGGTGGTCGTCGGTATGGTTGTCGGATTCATCGTCGATTTGGTTTTACGATTGACCCATCATGTTCCCGAAAAACTCAAGATCCATGAGTTGTGCGCCAAGGACAACTGCCATTGCAGCGGAGATTGCGACACCTGTGAGCGCTATCCGGAGTTGGTGTACGAGCATTTCAAAGAAGTGGTGGAGCGGGCCGAGCACGGAGGAGAAAGCGAACATCATCACGACCACTCCCATGACAGGGACGCCCGTCATTCCTGGGCGGACATCTTAAAAAGCTCGCTTATCCATACCGGACAGGTGGTGTTGTACGTATTTCTCATCACCATCGTACTTAACGCGGTCATCGGGCTTATCGGGGAGGAGACTCTCGGGACTTGGATGTCGGGCAACGAATATCTTTCGGTGATGATGGCATCTTTGTTCGGGCTTATTCCCAACTGCGCCGCATCCGTTGCCATCGCACAGCTATATCTGGAAGGCGTGCTCGGGTTCGGAGCGATGATGGGAGGTCTTCTGTCGGCGGCGGGTATCGGTTTGCTTGTTTTGTTCAGGAACAACCGCAACCTCAAGCAAAACCTCGCCATCATCGGCATCCTGTTTGCCGTCAGTGCGGCAATCGGTTGCTTGTTCGTGCTGTTCAATGTCGCCTTGTAGTCGTTTGAAGGGACAATCATGGATATCGATTACCTACGCAAACTCGAAAAACTCAATCAGTTGAGTTTGACGCCGGACCAAGAAAGCGAGGTGTTGGGTTTTTTCGAAAGAAGATTCGCGGAATCCGAGAAACTCGACGCCTTTGACACGAAGGATGCCGAGCGCATGGTTCATGTGATGCCCATGGTCAATATCCTGCGCGAAGATGTTGCCGATGAGCCCTTCGATCGCGACGATTTGCAATCCGGTGCCCCCGAAACCATGGACGGGTATTGGCAAGTACCCCGTCTTGTGGAATAAGGAGGCGGAAGATGAAATATTATATCAGCGAAATTTCAAAAGACGGCTCCGTGGGCGTGGAGGACACCCTGCTTGTAAAGGGCGT
>JAGCZM010000108.1 GCA_017960005.1 Eggerthellaceae bacterium | reverse complement strand
TGTCCTTGGGGCGTAACGCCGGCACAACAACTGCCTTCGATGTAAATATCTTTTTCCGGAAACAGCGTCTTGACGACAAAAGCGTTGGAGATGACGCAGATGTCGGTGCAAAGGCCCATAAGCGTAATCGTCCGTATGGAATCTGCGTCGTTTATCTCTTTGATTTTTTCGATAACCCGTTCATCACTGAACGCGGTTTTATCGACGACACCCAAATCACGCTTGCCCTGTTTCTGCTTTGCCTGTTCGATTTTGTCGTTTAGCTGCCAGCCGTGCGTTCCTTCGATGCAATGGGCAACGGGTAAAAACTTTCCCTCGAGCGTATGCATATACGTATCCGCGTGCGTATCGCGCGTGAACAACACATTTCCGTCGAACTTATTTATATAAGCTGCGACGTTGTCGACAATCGCGACGGCTTCTTTTGTTCCCAACGCTCCGTCCACGAAGTCGTTTTGCATATCGATGACCATCAATAGGTTTTGCACCGAATTTCCTCCTTGTCGGGTTATTTCATGATATGGGCAATCAATATCGACCTTAACACCTGCGGATCGCATTTACCCTTGAGCTCGCGCATACAGGCACCGAACAGCGGGTTGATGGCTTTCTCGTTTCCCGCCCTGAAATCCGCGGCGTCTTTTGCGTTGTTTGCCACGACGGCGGCCACTATCGATTCGATCTCGCCGGTGTCGTTGCTGTTGACAAGTCCGTTTTCTTTGGCGTGTTCGATCGGATCGATGTCCTCATCAAACATCGCTTCGAGAATCTTTCTTGCGTTGGCATTGCTGATCTGTCCGTCCGCGACCGCTTTGATGAGTTTTCCCAGACTGCTGCCGCTTATCCTCAAGTCGTCCATGGTTTGACCGTTTTTGTTGAGGATGCCCATACAGTTGGACAAAATCCAGTTGGCGGATTCCTTGGCAAGACCGGATACGGCATATGCTTCATCGAAACAATCGCACAAAACACGGCTCTGCGTCAGCAGATCGGCGTCGTATTCGGAGAGGTTGCACTCTTCGATAAGACGGGCCTTTTTGATCTCGGGAGCGGGAGGAAGCGATGCTTTGATACGCTCGAACCACGCATCGTCGATAACGACCGGCATGATGTTCGGGTCGGGGAAATACCGGTAATCCCCCGCCGTCTCCTTGTTGCGCATGGCAAAACTTTTGTTTTTCTCGTCATCCCAGCGACGTGTTTCTTGAACCAATTCCTCGCAACCTGTTTCTATGGCATTGATGTGGCGTTGAGTTTCGTAGGCGATAGCGCGCTCTATCGCCGAAATCGAGTTCATGTTTTTCATCTCGGTACGCACGCCGAGTTTGTCGCTTCCCTTGGGACGAACGCTCAGGTTGACATCGCAGCGCATCGTGCCGCGCTCCATCCTGCACTCCGATACCTTCGCAAAACGAAGCACCGCGCGCAGTCTTTCCAAATACGCAACAACCTCGGATGCGCTCGACAAATCGGGTTGGCTCACAATCTCTATGAGAGGCACGCTTGTTCTGTTGAAGTCCACCAAGGTGGTGTTGCTCCAGGTATCGTGTACCAATTTGCCGGCATCCTCTTCCATGTGTATCTGCTTGATGCGGATGTCTTTTTTGCCCTCGGGCGTATCGATGGTCACGTAGCCGCGCACCGCTATCGGAGAAAACCACTGCGTCACCTGATAGCTGCAGGGCAAATCGGGATAGTAATAACTCTTCTTGTCAAATGTCGTGGTGCGATTGATATGACAGTTGAGCATCATGCCGGCCGTCATACCCAAATCCACGACCTTTTTGTTGGTGACGGGCAACATGCCCGGCATACCGCAGCACGCGGGACAGACATGGATGTTATGCTCTTCAAGCGAGCGATTGGCGCATGAACAAAAAATCTTGGAGGCGGAAGCCAGCTCGACATGGACTTCCAAACCGATGACTGTTTCGTATTGGGTCACGCGCGCTCCCCTCCTTCAGACGGCATACACTGCCCAACGAGCGAAAGCAACGAAGTATCGCTTAAAGCGGGCGCGATTACCTGAATACCTTGCAAAGCAACGGTCGGCAGCCCGGAAATCGAAGAAGGAGCGCTGTATTTGTTTTCCGAGAAACAAAGGTATTTGTCCTGCTTTATGTCCTGCGGCGTATAGGCCATACGAGAACATGCCGGTATCAATACCGCGTCGAACGTTTCGAACAATCGGTTGAACTCTTCGACAACGAGTCTTCTTATGCGCAGGCTTTTGTCATACATTTTTTCGTAATTGTCCGTGGCAAGCACTTCGGATCCGAACAATACCGTCGCTTTGGTCACATCCCCGAACGCCTCTGTTCTGCTGGCGGTATAAAGCTCGTCGATGGTTTCGTAATTGTTGCTGCGATAGCCGTATTTGACACCGTCGAACCTCGATACGTTGTTGCAAATCTCGGCTGCCATCAAAATATTCCACGCATATCCGGCAACACCCATCACCTCGGATGTCACCTCAACCGTCTCGATGCCGTTTTGTTTCAAAGAAGAGACAAAGGTGTTTGCTTTTGCGCGGATACCATCGTCGACTCCGTCAAACATATTGCTTATCAAAGCAACCTTCTTGATTGCCTTTGCGCAAGACATATCTTTTGCCTTGTCGCACAAATTTTGTGGCAGGCTTGTGCCGTCCTTGTCATCATGCCCCGCAATCGTCTCAAACGCTTCTTTGATTTGAGAAATCCCGTTTGCACTGATGCATACGGTTTCTCCGGAGCATGCCGTCTGCACGATACCGTAGCGCGACACAACGCCGTATGTCGGCTTGAAGCAGATATGCTTTGTCTGGGCGGCCGCTCTTCTTTGGGTTCCGTTGACATCCACACCGATGATTGCTTCTGCCTCTTTTTGTTCAAGCAGCAAAGCGCTTGCCGATACGAGGTTTCCGGAAGAATCGACGCACTCCCCGAAACACGATGTTTCTCCGATCAGATCGAACCCGAACTCACCGACGTTGACTTTGCCCGCAAGCGCATAGCCGCACTTTTCCATGTCGGCGACAACGCTTGCCTCAAACAGGCTTTTGTATCCTTCGAGCATTTTGGAGCCGCACGTGGTGGGAAGATCGATCGTGAGAATCATGTCCTCAAGCGCGTACTTCTTGGCTGTCGTTTGGTCCTTTTCGTTGATATAGAGATTCATGGCATACCCCCTCAGTTGACGGTACGGGG
>JAGCZM010000107.1 GCA_017960005.1 Eggerthellaceae bacterium | reverse complement strand
TTGATGCGTTCGATCTTGGTGAGGATGAGGTCGGTATAGCTGCTGACACGCATCGAGCGCCACGCCTCGTCGTAGTCGTGGTTCTTGCGCTTCATCAGCTCCAAGGCCTGCGTGGCATAGTGGTCGTAGAGCTCCAACGCCTCGTCATTACTGATGTCGACGCTGTCGCTATAGCCGCGCTCCAGCTGTATCAGCCCCCCGATGCCATAGTTGACCAATCCGATGAACTCAGGCGGGTCAGGCGCGGAATCGAACCTTCGGGACCGACATAGCGGGTTACGCGGTCGAGCTGTTCCACCGGCACGTAGAGCTTGTCGCCTTCGGCATATTCAAGCAGCAAATAGTCGCGCTCCACCCCTTCGGTTTGTCTGCGTACCATTTCCTTGAAATATGCCACGCCGTGTACCGCATGAACCACGTAATCGCCGGGTTTATAGGCGAAGGTGATGTTGTTGATATCGACTTTGCGTTTTGCCTGCATGCGGGAGCTGACCCCGCGCAAATCATGCAACGTGATAAGCGCGAGCTTGGCCTGCGGCATCGTCATCCCTATGTCGAAATCCACGTCGGTGATGTTGATGACACCCGGCTCGAGGGCTGTTTTTGAGGCGGATTCAAACTCCAAACATTCGGAGTAAGGCAGATGCTTGTCTATGAGATCCATCTCGATATCGTGCCTGACCTGAGCATTGGGCAAAGAAAACACGACCTTGAATCCCATGTGCAGCAATCCCGCAAGCCTGCCATGAAGCTTTTCGAGAGAACCCATGATGTCGATTCGTTTGACCGAAAGATTTTGGTCGTTTAGCACACCCTGCATCATGAAACTGCCATACGTGGCACGCAGGGCGTTTCCGAAGGAAAGCTTCGTGGAAGGGCAAAACATTCTCTCCATCGGAAACTTCGTTCCCGCCAGTGCCTCTTTTACCTCATCATAGGCGTGCTGGGCATCGTCGATAAGCGATTTGGGTTCGACGAGGCTTACCAGACACCCCTTGTCGGCATAATCTCCCAGCGTCTGCGTTTTATCGTACACATACGAAACCAACGTATCGCTTCCGTCAAATGCCACACCGGTCCGGGCAAGATCGTAAAGTTCGCGCAAAGCGGGATTCAGTTCTGATTGCAGTGCCAAACCGGCACGCGCTTTCATCATGTTTTGCTCGTTTATCGGAAAATCGCTCACGGGATAAATCTCGACCTTGTCAAGCGATGAGATGGTTTGTCCCAGCGAGGAGACGACGCGCCGGATTTCGTCAAGGGTATCTCCGAAGAAATCAAGCCTTATCGGAAACGCCGAATTTCCCGGAAATACATCGACGGTGCCGCCACGTGTACAAAACGTTCCCGGACCGTCGAGATGTGCGGTGTTTTCGTAACCGAGCGACACCAAACACGCGCATAGATCATCAAGGGTTTTCATCTCGAGATGCGAAGCGCTCTGCTTCATTTGCCCCAAATCAAGCCCCGTCTCCAACACAAGCGGAGCACATGCAAGAGACAAAGCCGGAGGAAGATAGCGAATCAGGGAAGATGCGCTCGCGACGACGATGACCTTTTCCTTGTTTATCAGCGCCCACTGCGCACGCATGCGACGGGATATGTCTGATTTGTTTGCTTTTGTCTGCCGAAACGGCAAATCGCTTCTTTCGGGATAATGCAAAACCTTGTCATCCCCCACAAAAGCCTTAAGCTGCCGCGCGAAAGATACGGAAGCGTCTTTACCGGCAACGATAACCAGACTGCATTGCGGATGGGACGCAAACCGTGCGGCGACAAGCATCGGGCGCGCCGAAGCGGACACGCCGAGTTGCGCGTCTTTATGCTCATCGAGCACGTCCCAAAACCCGATCAAGGCTCCCGATGCACTCAAATGCGATGCCAATTGTTCGGCCAGCACTCCCAAAATCCCTTCATTATGCACGCACAAAACCCGGTCAGATTGATTGACCGGGGGGTATGTTTATTCCGTTTGCGAGCATTATACGATTTATGACGTCGCCGAACTTATCAAAAACGCGGCAAAGCTTCGTCTCAATGACGGATACAATTTCAAAAGGAATAAAAACGAAGGAAAACCCGAAAGAAAACCGATGGCAAAGCGCTTATCCAAAGCAAAGCAAAAAGAATTGGCGCATGAGTTCGCGATACGGCTCAACAAGTACTTTCCGCAGGCACGCTGCGCCCTTGACTACGACGGCGATCCGTTCAAATTGGCCATCGCGGTATTGCTGAGCGCCCAAACCACCGACAAAGGCGTCAACAAAGTCACTCCCCTTTTATGGGAGCGCTACCCCGATGCCCACGCATTGGCAAACGCCGATTTTGCGGAAGTGGAACAAATCATCAAGCCCATCGGTTTTTATCATGTCAAAGCCCTAAACATCATCAACTGCGCCCGTCTCATCGACGAAAAGTTCGGCGGTAAAGTTCCCCAAACCCACGAAGAGCTGCAATCGCTTCCGGGCATCGGTCGCAAGAGTGCCAATGTCATCCTAAACGAGGCGTTCGGTATTTCCGAAGGAATAGCGGTCGATACGCATATATTCAGGATTGCACATCGCCTCGGACTGTCCGATGCAAACGATGCGCTTGCCACCGAAAAAGATCTGTTGAAGGTTTTCGAGAAGGAATACTGGGGAAACATCAACCGACAAGGCGTCTTGTTCGGTCGCGAGACCTGCATCGCACGCTCACCCAAATGCGGGACGTGCTTTTTTGCCGATTTATGCCCTTCGAAGCGCTAGCCTACCGACGTTTCAGCTCAAAACCGTGACGATACAGCTCTGCGGCAGCCGCCTCCACCAACAAAGGCAGTGCTTTTTGCACATCGGGCGTCAATCCGATGCAAACCTGCGTCGGAACAGCGTTTGACACCTGTACGCCGACGCAATAACCGTCGCATTCGTATCCCAAAAGCGATGCGGCATCAAACAAATCGGCAAGCTTAAGCTCATGAAGAGAAGATACCGCACCGGTGTTTCGTCGCATCTCTTTGGGACTGTATCGAAACACCGTACCGGGAGCCGCATCGGTTCCGTCAACCGCGTCCACCGTCAATATGAAGTCGTATTCGTTGACCATGCCGAGCATGTCCATGGTCAAACATCCGACATCGAACATGTCGACTTGGGGGCTTTTTTCGAAAGTATCGTTCATCAGGGCATATGCGGCGGCACCGACGCCGTCATCGAGCATCAATTTATTTCCGATGAAAAACACCGCAGCTTTGGACATCGGGTTATCCCCCTTGTCGTCTTAAAGTATCAAAGCGTGGGACGGATATAGAGGTTGAACACCGTCGCCAAAACCAAGGCGGCGATAAACAACACGATGCCGACAACCGCCCAAATGCGCTGTTCTTTGCGATACCGGGCAAACGTTTTGCCCTTTTTGATGGCGCGATGGGCAGACACCGGTCCGCTTGTCAGCGCAAATCCGACGGTGATGGCAATCAAAGATCCGAACACCAAGATGACCAATATCAAATTCAGCACACTGAATCCCGTGCTGACCATGTTGTATAAGATGTTGTCGGCAAAAACCCATGCGGGATAAAACAATATCGTTGCCCAGAATCCGTGCACGGGACCCCACACCGGAGCGGCAAAAAGCGCACCGAGGTTAAGACGCGGAATCTTGCTCAAAAACTCGTCTTCGGCTTCGTATTCTTCTTGGCTGATTGTCTCTTGTGCTTGTTCTTGTTCCATGTTTTGCCCTTTTTCGTTAAGAAATCGTACGTCGCAAAATTATAAACGTGCGATGCATAAAAAGCAGCGGCCTTCGAAAAGGCCGCTGCATTCATCGATAAAAGCGCAAAAGCTTTATTCTTCGCTGTTGTCCTCCCCGACGATGACATGTTTCTCCGGGTCGTAGACCAAACCGCCGTGCTCTTTACGGAAGAACATCAACTTGGAAGGCTCCATGCCTTCGATGTTGGCCAAATAGATGTGGATGAACATGAACATGATGAAGGCATACATCAAGAAGTAATGGATGAGGCGCATGATCATGGCGCCGCCGACCAAAGTGGTCACGCTCTCGAAAATACCCCAGTGCATGACCGGCTCCCACAGGCACATACCGGTATAGAACATCAAGATGATGAGAATCGGAATGAGCAAATAGGAAATCTTTTGGGGAACGCCGAGCTTGGCTCCCAAGGGATGATCCTTCTTGATGAACAGGTAGTACTTCACCCAAGCGATACCCTGATGACGGTTGTCCTTCTGGGGCAGCCAAGTCTTGTAGTCCTTAACGGTTGCGCGGGTACCGGCAGTCGGAGCGGAGTTCACGAAGAACGCAAGTATGACGCGAACCAAGCAGTTGATAAACAAGACGAT
>JAGCZM010000106.1 GCA_017960005.1 Eggerthellaceae bacterium | reverse complement strand
CATGCCGTCGGCGAGGCCGCCGGCTATGAGATATACGATGTCCGCGCCAACTCCAACGGCATCATCTGGACCGAATCCAACATCCTCAACGAAAACTGGCGCGTTTACTGTGCCGTTTACAACAGCCTCCAAGAGACCATCAGCAACCCCAAACTGCTCGACGAGGGCAATGCCGATTGGGAGGTCCCCTTCATCGCCGCCATCGGCGATTACGCCTATTGGCAACTGCGCCCCAAAGTTTCCGGGAACGCATCATTTGACAACTCCCTGCTCAAACGCGCGATATTCAGGGACGTGGGACTGACCCCCAACGTACAAATCGTCCTGCAATCCGCCGGACGTTTCGCAACGGCGCCTTATCCTTTGGCCGACGCTTTGGTCGTCACTCCCCGTGCGGCGCTCGATACCGTCAATTACCAGCTGACGTATCTGGACGGACGAAGCGCATCGGTGATGGATACCATGGTGCTTCCCAACTCCATGAGGCCCTTTGAGGCGGGCTACGGCAAAACCGGGTTCATGTTTTCTTTCGACGCGATATACAACTACGGCAGAGGTTTGGCCGGTCTGGGAACCTACATCCCCGAAGACGCGGTACGAAGCGGCAATTACTCGGAAGCGCCGTGGTTTAGGTTCGGACGTGTTCCGAGCGCGGCACCTTGCTGGTGCGGAAACACCTTGGTCGTCAAATCGGTTACCAACATCGCCTGCATCAGCCTGACAAAGCGCAACTATTGTGTTTTGGACATACCCAGCGGCACCGACGATTACGGCGAATACGTCGCATCAACCGGCATGGGCAGCTCGCTTGTCACCTTTGCGCAGGTGGACTACACGGCGCTCAACGGAGCCGTCCAAAAATACTGCCAAGTGCGCGTCTGGCAAGAGAAAAACGAATAAGAATTCTCATCGTTGCCCAAAGGCCAAAACTTCCGGTTTTCAGAGAAAAACATCTCCCCGAACACAGGATATTACTCTTATAAGAGCATGAATAACCTATGCAATAACCCCATAGCAACAAGGGCAATAAGCCAATGCATCCGCGTTTCGGCATTGGTCACGCATTTATAATGGAACTGCCTATGAAATCGAAATAGGCGTATCAAAGATCTTCAAAATCCAGCACTGCAAAAAGAATAATCCGAAGAGAAAGGGGGAAGTTATGGGGTACCTGGATCGTATCGCTTCATCTCCCGAGATGACACGGCGTACTTTTGTCGCCGCCACCTCCGCCACAGCCGCTTTGGCAGCCGTGGCGTTGTCCGGGTGCAACGTGGTGCCGGATCCCCACCCGGATCCCGAACCGGTTGTTCATCGCAGCGATGAGCGAGATTTGGTAACGGGAGAGTGGAAGCTCGGTGCCTGTTGGCACAACTGCGGCGGTCGCTGCTCCAACAGAGTTTTGGTACGTGACGGCATCATCGTTCGCCAAGCAACCGACAATACCGGCGAAGACACCTATGAAGATTTCCAACGACGCGCATGCGTACGCGGACACGCGCAGCGCATGCAAACCATCGGTGCGGATCGCCTGCGTTATCCGATGAAACGCAAGCATTGGATGCCCGGAGGCATCGTCGACAGCGGCTGGCTTCGCGGACGGGATGAATGGGAGCGCATTTCTTGGGAAGATGCCATCAAGTACATCATGGAAGAAGCAGACCGCATTTACAAAAAATGGGGCTCGGATGCTCTGCTTTGCACCGGAAACGGCACATCTTCCAATGTTGCGGGTCAGTATTTCAAGAAGAAGTACGGATATTGGGGTACGGTTTCGTGGGGTTCTTGGTATCGAACCGCCGCATTGGTCGGAATGGTCAACGGATCGCCTTCCGCCGACATGAACGATCGTTTTGATTGGAAGAACTGCGAGCATATCGTGTTCCTGGGAGCAAACCCGATTTGGTCTGCCGGCGGACACTACGCGTGGATGGGATATCAATCCATCGTCGTTCGCGGCGAGGGCAAAATCAAAACTTACTTCGTCGACCCGATGCATTCGGAAACATGCTCGCTCTTCGACGGCAAGTGGATTCAGTGTCGCCCGTCCATGGATATGCCGCTTTATCTGGCAATCGCTTACGAAATGTGGCGCATGGACACCTATGGCAGCCCTGCCAAGCAATACATCGATTGGGATTTCTTGAACAATCGAACCATCGGCTTTGATGCGGAGCATATGCCCGAAACAGCAAACGGACAGGAAGTCGATCCGAGCGACAACCTCTTGGATTACCTCAAAGGCACCAAGGACGGCATAGTCAAGAAT
>JAGCZM010000105.1 GCA_017960005.1 Eggerthellaceae bacterium | reverse complement strand
GTTGCGCTGTATCAGGAATACGTCCATAAAGTTTTCGGCGAAATAGAAGCTTCAAATAAACGTATCGTTTTGGTCGGCGGTACGGGTTTGTATATCAGAGCGGCCATAGACGATTATGATTTCCCGTCCGGCGAGCAAATCGATAATCCCATCAGAGCGCAATATATGCAATTTGCCCAAGATAAAGGAAACATGGCCCTTTGGGAGTTGTTGCATGACTTCGATCCAAAAAGCGCCGAAGTGATACACCCCAACAACGTTCGTCGTGTCGTCAGGGCCTTTGAACTGCTCGATGAGGGAAAACATTATTACGAGCAACTCGAAAACCTTCAAAACATACCGCAGAACTATCCTTGTACCTTTATCGGTTTGTACGTCAATCCCGAAACCCTCAACAAACGCATCGATGAGCGTGTCGACAAAATGATCGAATCGGGTTTGATCGAAGAGGTCAAATCATTGCTCGATAAAGGATATCGTGAGAGTTTGACTTCGCAACAGGCTATCGGATACAAAGAGATTGTTTCGTATCTGGACGGGAACTGCGATTTGGATGAAGCGATCGAGCTGATAAAGATTGCGACGCATCGGTATGCAAAGCGCCAACGCAGTTGGTTCAACAAAGACAAACGCATCAAATGGTTTGATGTCACTTCTTTGAAGTCGACTGCCGATTACGTATTTGTCGATGAGGTCATTTCTTATATCGAATCGGTCGATACGATTGATCCCGAAAGGTCTTAAATGCAACAGGAAACCGTTGTCAAAGGTTTTACCGAGATAACGCCTTTACGCGAAAGGGCAATACTTGTCGGCCTCGATCTTCCGGAAAACTCCCGCAGCATGCATTCGACTTTGGCTGAACTTGAACGTTTGGCAGATACGGCAGGTGCCGATACCGTCGATAAAGTCATACAAAAACTCAAAGCGCCGGTTGCCGCAACGTATATCGGCACCGGAAAAGCCCAAGAGATTGCATCTTTGGCATCGATGTACAAATTGGATTTGGTGATATTCGATGACGAATTGAGCCCGTCTCAGCAATCCAATCTCGAAAAGATTATGGGCAAAAACGTCAAGGTCATCGACAGAACCGCATTAATCTTGGATATATTCGCACTGCATGCCACCTCAAAAGAAGGAGCGTTGCAGGTAAGGCTCGCTCAAAACCAGTATCTGTATCCCAGGCTTCGCGGTATGTGGGCACACCTTGCATCCAACAGGATGGGCGGAGGTGTCGGTTCGCGTTTCGGAGAGGGAGAAAGTCAGCTTGAGGTTGACCGTCGTATCGTCAGAAAACGTATCGAATCCATTAAAGCCGAACTCAAGCATCTTGAAGGCATAAGACGCCTTCAGAGGCTCAATCGGTATGACAGCGATGTATTTAAGATTGCACTGGCCGGCTACACCAACTCGGGCAAATCATCGCTTCTGAACACCTTAACCGATGCCGGCGTGCTCAGTTATGACCAACTGTTTGCCACTTTGGATTCGACGACCCGTAAATATATCCTTCCGGAGGGACGCGAAACGACACTGACCGATACGGTCGGATTCATACAAAAGCTTCCAACCACCTTGATCGAGGCATTTAAATCAACCCTCGATGAAATACTGGGTTCGGATTTGATACTG
The DNA here is from genome assembly GCA_017960005.1 of Eggerthellaceae bacterium. Taxonomy (GTDB): domain Bacteria; phylum Actinomycetota; class Coriobacteriia; order Coriobacteriales; family Eggerthellaceae; genus RGIG10264. The sequence continues at coordinate 965 of JAGCZM010000105.1, read as the reverse complement.
CACGTGATCGATTCTTCATCCGAAGAACTCATGCAACAAATCCACACGGACGAAGAAACCTTGCAGCAGATAAAAGCGCAAAACATCCCGCAAATCATGGTATTCAATAAGGTTGATTTGTTAAATGAAGAGCAACGCTTGGCATTGGGCAAACGTTATCCGGATTCGGTGATGATTTCCGCAAAGACCAAAGAGGGGATAGACGACCTGGTTAAACGGCTTGTTATGGCTTCGGCGGCTTTGGACACTTATATGGAAGTGGTCATCCCCTACGATAAAGGTCATATTTGCTCGCAAATACATCAATCATGCAAGATTACCCAGGAATGGCATGACGAAAAAGGCACGCATTTCATGATGCATGTCCCTGCCAGACTGGTATCCAAGTTTGAAAACTACCGTAAATAAAAGAACAACCTACTTAGAGTTAGTCTAAGTAGGTTGTCATACTTGTTATTGAGAATTAGAGTCTTCTGAATACCGCGACAACCTTGCCTGCAATGGTGCAATCGGTGGAGTAGATGGGATCCATCGAGGAATTTTCCGGCTGAAGTCTGATGCGGTTAGATTCTTTGTAGAAAGTTTTTACGGTAGCTCCGCCGTCGATGAGGGCCACGACGATATCGCCGTTATTGGCGGTTTGCTGCTGACGAACGACAACGTAGTCACCGTTGTTTATACCGGCTTCGATCATCGAATCACCGTGCACGTTCAAGATAAACGACGCCGAATCTCCGACGATGTCGATGGGAAGGGTCATCGTATCGGTGATGTTTTGTTCGGCCAATATCGGAATGCCGGCAGCCACATCTCCGACAACGGGTACTTCGATCGTCTTGGAGTAATGCAGTGATTCGTTTCCGTATTTGGAAGCTGCGCTTTCGAAATCAATCACATTCGATGCAGGCTCATCCTGCTCGATCAAAACGATGGAGCGAGATTTAAGCGAGTCACGCTTGATATAG
>JAGCZM010000104.1 GCA_017960005.1 Eggerthellaceae bacterium | reverse complement strand
CCCGATGTTTTGACGATAGAACAAGTCAACCATATGCTCGAAAACCTGCTTGCGCCAAAGCAAAGCGATGTCATCGAATATGCCTGTTTTTTGCGCTCGCGTGCCATTCTGGAAGTGCTTTACGGCTGCGGTTTGCGCGTCAGCGAAATCGTGTCTCTGGATTTGTCGGATGTAGATTTCATGAGAGGGTTTTTGCGCGTTGTCGGCAAAGGATCCAAAGAGCGTTGGGTTCCGATATCGGGAGCGGCCGAGCGCGCGTTGAAAGATTATTTGGACAACGGCCGAGATGAATTAATCAATCGCAAAGCGCGTATGACCGGTGCGGTGTTTTTGAACAGGCGAGGAGGACGTCTGAGTCGCCAAAGCGTCTTTACCCTGGTGGAAGAAACCGGTCGATCGGTGGGTATCGAAGGCCTCCATCCCCATATGCTTCGCCATTCTTTTGCCACCCATATGCTTGAGGGCGGCGCCGATCTAAGATCCATCCAGGAGATGCTCGGTCACTCCGACATTTCAACGACGCAAATCTATACGCATGTGAGCAGAACCCATATCAAAGAAGAGTACTTAAGCGCCCATCCCCGCGCACATCTGTAAGCTTCTCGGAAAACAAAAATATTTCCGGCAAAACCCGCCCGGTTATGGGGCGGGTTTTCGTTTTTGTTTTTGTTTGCGCTCTTTTTGCCGTTTACCGCCGATACGGACACCCTTTGATTTACGGGTGAGGATAAAGTCTGGAGGAAATGTGACAAATTGGATTAAAAGTGGTCTAAAAACCCATTTTGTGTTGCAAAGTGGGAGAAAATGGGGTAAATTACGTTTCGCAGTGATCTGTTTTAAGTTGTTGCGGCGCGATTTAAAAACGTTCATGAGCTTTGAGATCTGAATTTGTCGACCGAAAGGTTGGCGAAACGTGGGAAAGGGGGCCTAAGGTGATCGATTTGAACGGAGCATATACACACAACGTCGATGCCAAGGGCCGCCTCACGTTACCGGCCAAATTCAGGAAAGCAATACCTTCCGATGAACTGGTCGCAACCATCAACCCCCTGAACGAATGCCTGTATGTCTTCGGTTCCAGCGAAGACTTCAACGATTGGGTCAAATCCTTCTTTGAGCATGACGGGGGATTCAATTCGAAAAATCTGCAGCATGTTGCGGCACAGCGCGCTTTGAAAGAGCGTGCCATGGATGTGACGGTTGACAGCGCGGGTCGCATCAACCTTCCTTCCGCACTTTGTGCCGCCGTCGGTATAACCCGTGAAGTAACCATCATCGGCAATACCGGTTACTTTGAGATATGGGATGCAAAGCGTAGGGAAGAGGCCAAGGCCGCCTTTGATTTGGCGGATATCCTGTTCGGATAACCGTCAAGCCCGGACGTGAGCACAATGACAAATGAATATCGGCATATTCCGGTTCTGCTTACCGAGTGTTTGAGCCACATACAACCCAAACCCGGGTTCATATTCGTGGATGCGACCCTCGGCGGAGCGGGACATTCTTTTGAAATCGCCAAACGTTTGGGGAAAGATGCTTTGGTCATCGGAATCGACCAAGACGACGTTGCCATCGCGGCGGCCGGGGCAAAGCTGATGAGTTTGCCGGAGGAGATACGTCCCCAAATAAAGATCCTCAAAGGTAATTTCTCCGAAACGGATCGCCTTCTTACGGAAGCCGAGATTCCCCATGTCGACGCTTTTTTGTTCGATTTGGGAGTTTCCTCCGTACAGATAGATACCCCCGAGAGGGGCTTTTCCTTTAAGGAAGACGGCCCCCTTGACATGAGAATGGCTCCGAGTAAACAAACTTTAACTGCACAAGAGATCATCAACACCTATAACGCAGCAGATCTCACTCGGATCATTCGAGATTATTCCGACGAAAAATGGGCAAGTAGAATCGCCAAGTTCATCGTGGAGGCGAGAAGCGTCAAGCCCATCACCACCTCGTTTGAGTTGGTGGAGATAATCAAAGCCGCCATACCGGCATCGGCAAGGCGCTTGGGCGGTCATCCGGCAAAACGAACCTTCCAGGCTTTGCGCATAGAGGTAAACGGTGAGCTTGATGCGTTGCAGACGGCGCTGGATGCGGCAATCAAATGGCTCTCAAGCGGCGGTATCATCGAGGTTATCTCATATCACTCCTTGGAAGACCGCATCGTCAAGGATACGTTCAATCGCTATATCGATCGATGCGTTTGCCCTCCCGATCTTCCGGTTTGCACCTGCGGAAGAATGCCGATACTGACATCCTCGGTCAAAAAACCCATTTTGCCCACGGATGAAGAATTACATGAAAACCCGCGTTCGCGAAGCGCCAAACTCCGTATCGCGACACGGGTATAAAACATAAAAGATTTGACCTCGCAAACACAGCTTAAACGAAGGAGAAGAGGTTAAAATGGCTGCCCGTCCGGCATATATGTATGATTCATTGGCATACGCGATGCCCAATGAAGCACCCGTTCGTCGTGAGTACGAGCGCCCCGAGGCACGCCCCCGTCCCATCGACAATCCCGAAGTCATCCGCGGCAACGCTCCGTTGACCAGCACTTCGGTATTGCCCGAGTCTTTGTTGTTTTTGACCGTGGTTTCCGTGGTGGGCTTGATTTTGCTTGCCCTGGCGGCGTTTGCGTTCGTGGGCCTGCGCTCGGCAACCATTCAAACCGAGGTCAACAACAATGCCGTATCTTCGCAGCTTTCTTTGGCCAGATCCGAAGGCTATCAGCTTGAGCTGGCGGAAAGCTCTCTTACCAACTTAAACCGCATCCGCACCTCGGCCGCCGCGCTGGGTATGGTTGCCGCACCTTCAATCGAGCTTATCGAAGTGCCGGCCGATGCGGTCGTCATTGACGAAAACGGCACGCTTCGCCTGACGGACACCATCCTCAAAAACGCCTTGATCTCTGCCGAGGCGGCGTTGTAGGGGAGGTGTCGTATCCGATCCTATGGCACGGCTCATCAACTTTTCGACAATCAAACGCAAAACGGGAGAAAGCGTCTCTTATCAATCGGCACGCTTAAGCTATGCCTTTGTCGTTTGCGCGGTTGCCATGTTCGGGTTGATTGCTTGGGGTCTTATCGATTTGCAGGTGGTCAAAGCCGAGGAATACTCGGAGATGGCCAAGAAATCCCGCACCGTATCCTTTGAGACGACACCGCGCCGCGGTACGATCTACGACAGAAACGGCGTCGTATTGGCAGTCAGCATCGATGCGACCACCATTTATGCCAATCCCTCCGAAATCACGGAGCCACACCAAACCGCTTTGGCACTTGCCGCCGTGCTGGGCGGGGACGTCAACACATACAAAGACAAAATCTCGAGCGGATCCAACACGATTGCCTACATAAAGCGTCAAGCGGACGTGGAAGAGGCAAATCGCGTCAAAGAATTGGGCCTCAAAGGGATCTATTTCAT
>JAGCZM010000009.1 GCA_017960005.1 Eggerthellaceae bacterium | reverse complement strand
ATTATTCGTATCTTTGCGCCGATTATAAACGTAAAGATATGGATATATCAAGAGAAATACTGCAGTTTCTTCACTATCATCCGTTGTCATCGCGCGATGAGATAGCCCGTGGCACGGCTTTCGAGGGGAGTGATGCTACCATGAAGCGTCTGCTTGCATCCCGCAATCTGTATCTTTCCACGGTGGCCGCAAAGCGCGAAGGACGTGCGTGGTACAAGAATGCCGCCGTCTTGCTCGGCGGTGTCATGGGTACGATCATCAATCGCAAAAAATACCTTGCACGCCTTGTTTCGAGATGCGAAGAAAAGCCTTTTGACGAATGCGCGTATGTCGGGCAGCTGTTCAACCTCAACGGCATCAAAAGCGTATTTGCAAAAGAGATGTTCGGTATAACCCAAGAGCATGCGTTCGGATCGTTTGTCGTCAATGTTCCTCATGATGCGCTCGGATACCTTGAACTCGAATACGGGGATTGGCGGCGTATGCCCCCCGTGGAAAAACGGGTTGCCAAGCATGATTTCATCGAGCTGTCTTTCGGGAAATCTTATTTGGATTGAAAAAAGGCCGGCAAACAAGCGCCGGCCTTTTGTTTTATTTGCCGAGTACCTTATCGACGTGCTCGGTCCATCTTTCAAACGTATCGTCGCTTATCACATGTTCGATGCAACATGCTTCTTCTTCGGCGCGCCCGGGTTCCACTCCCAACACATCGATGAAAAAGCTCATCAACGTGTTGTGACGGTTTAAGGTGTCTTGACCGTATGCGAGACCTTCCGCGGTCAGATAGATGTCTCCGTAGGGTTCCTGGGTGATGAACCCTTTTGCTTTCAGTGCGGAAAGCGCATTGTTGACGCTTGGTTTGGAGACGCCGAGCTTGGAGGCGATGGCGACCGATTTGACGGGTGTGTCAATCGAGGGTGCCATCATGACGATGGCTTCCAGATAATCCTCAAGCGCATGAGAGAGTTTTTCTTGATCGGCCATGACAGTCACATCCTTTTCATACGTTGTCCGGAAGCTTGATGTTGCAGGCGGTGCACGAGGCGCATCCGTTGTTTACGGCGCATCCCGCGCAACCGCAGGAGCAGCCGACTGATTTATGTTGTATACGACGCACGATCAGGCGCACGCCCACAAAGGCGGCAAGCATTAGCAATGCAATCGCGATGACGGTTCCGATATCCATGGCTTTAACCTTTCTTACAATCCGAACAACGTGCCGATTTGGAATACGGCAAAGGAGCAAATCCATGCAACGGCGATGCTGTAACCGGCTTGCATAAGCGTCCATTTCCAAGAATTGCTCTCCCGTTTGAGCGTGGAGAATGCCGCCAGGCAAGGGATATAGAGCAGGCAAAACACCATGAAGGACAGTGCCACGAGCGGGCTTGTGAACCCGACCGACATCAGCACCGTGCTCGAAAGCAGACCTTCGTCGGCAGCTCCCTCTCCGACCTTGCACAGGATGCCCAAGGTACCCACGACCGCTTCTTTTGCGGCAAATCCGGTTAAGAGAGCGACGGCGGGAATCCACGTTCCGAACCCGAGCGGTCCGAAGAACGGGGCGATAAAGGTACCGGCGGCAGCCAGTATCGAATCTTCGATGTCAACCAATCCGAATGCGCCTTCCGTAAACCCGAAACTGCTGAAGAACCATACGACGACCGACATCACGAAGATGATCGTGCCGGCGCGTGTCACGTAATCCTTGATGGTTTTCCACAAAGCCAATCCGAGGGATTTGGCGCGCGGCGCGCGGTAGCGGGGAAGCTCGATGATAAGCGGCGTCGCTTCTCCTTTGATGACCAGTTTTTTGAGCAACCATCCGGTGAACACCGCTATGACGATACCGGCCAGATACAAGGAAAACATGACCAGATCGGCGTTTGACGGGAAGAATGCCGAAATAAACACCAAGAAGATGGGGGCACGGGCGCTGCAGGACATAAACGGTACCAAGAACAGCGTGGTTTTGCGGTCCTCTTCGTTTTCCATGGTACGGCATGCCATCATGGCGGGAACCGAACATCCGAATCCCATCAGCATCGGCAGGAAGCTTTTGCCGGAAAGACCGAACACGCGCAGCAGTCTGTCCATGACATAAGCGGCGCGTGCCATGTATCCGACATCTTCGAGGATGGTCAAGAAGAAGAACAGTACGGCAATCTGGGGGAGGAACGACAACACCGCTCCCACGCCGGCCAAGATGCCGTCGATGACCAGACCGTATGCCCAGGTGTCGGGCACAAAGGCCATGGCGATACCGTCGGTGGCCCATGCGACGAAGCTCTCCATCAATCCCTGTAGCCATACGCCGGGGCTCTCTATTCCCAGAAACAGGAAGTTTTCACTGAATGTGAAATGGAACATGGCAAACATGATTGCCAAGAAAATCGGTATGCCGAACAGGGGATGGGCAAAGATCTTATCCGCTCTGTCGGATGAAGTCAGTTCGTCTTGACGAGCTCCTTTGGTGACGCTTTTTTTGATGACCTGCGCGATGAACGCGTATCTTCTTTCCGCGTTTTCTTTTTCCTGAGCCTCGGTCAAGGGAGTGTCGGGGCTTGCCTGATAGCACATGGGCCCGCGGTAATGGTTGTGGTACTTGAACTCGGAAACCAGCGCGTTGGTGCGTCCTTTTTCGTCGGTATGGTGGTCACGGCGATGTTCCTCGGGATCCTCGGTGTCATGAAATCCGTGCCCGTGCTCGTCTTCTCCGTCGTGGAAGGGATGCGAGGCCTCGTCCATGACCGCTTCGATGAGCGAGCTTGCGCCCGCGACATTCATGAGTTCGATGACGCCTTCGCCCTTGACGGCGGTGATGGGCACCACCGGCAAACCCAACTCATCGGAGAGTTTTTCGATAT
>JAGCZM010000103.1 GCA_017960005.1 Eggerthellaceae bacterium | reverse complement strand
GCCATACGGTAAAGCGTTTCATGGAAACGGCTTTTGCCTCCGGAGCGGTGTTTTTGCGCCATTTGAAGAACGCCACGGTATTGACGGGGATGTAAAAGAACAGATTTATGAAAAACTCGCCGAACAGACCGTTTGCGTATGCGCCGACCGCATAGGTCAGACACTGGATGATACCGATCGGAAACGCCCACCAAATGCCGCGTGCCGTTAACATGACAAACACGATGCCGGTAAATCCCGACACAAACCCCACGAGGGTATCCCCCGTCACCACGGAGGCAACGATTGCGGACACGCCGAACAGCGCGAAGAAAATGACCTCGTAAGGTTTCCACTGCTGGCGAACAATCGCCTCTTTGAATGCTTTCCAACCGGATTTGATTTTGGAAAGAACGCCGATATGCGCGTTCTCGGTCGACGCCTCAAGAACGCCGGCGGATTCGGACTTCAATGTATTCTCCCTTCGCTTTGACATGCAGCCGGGCCCAAACAAAGCCGAACGATTCGTTTCGACCGCACAAATGCCGATTTGGCACGTGCAACCCGCTGAGAACAAAGCCGACGCATTATAACCCAAAAAATGAACGGTCCCCTTTCGGAGACCGCTCATCGGTGGGTATGTCACATAGGACCTATGTGATCGGCTTATTTCTCTTCGAGAGCAGCCATGGCGTCATCGGCGGCAACTTCGGCTGCCTCGGCGTCCTGACCGTTCTTCAAAGCGGCCTTGCGAGCCTTCTTGCGGGCAATACCCTGCTTGCAGGAGTAAGCAACCAGTCCGGAGAGCGCGAACAATGCCAACGCGTTGGGCAGAACCATCAACTGGTTGAACATGTCGGTGAGCTCCCATACCAAGTCGTTGCTTGCAAGGGTGCCAAGCATAACGAATGTCAAAGAAATGACGGCATAGATGATGACGGCGATCTTGGAAGCTTTGTTGTTCTTGCCGAAGATCCACTGTACGTTGAGCTTGCCGAACATGTTCCAGCTCAGAATCGTGCTGAATGCGAAGAACAGCAAGCATACCGCCACGAAGATTTCACCGATCTTGGCGCCGAACACCGTACCGAACGCAGCCTGAGCCAAGCTTGCTTTGCCCAAACCGGATGCCGCCAATACCGAAGTGAAGGAATCGCCTGCGGCATAAGTGTTGGGATCGAAGATACCGCCGCCGACATAGAGGGTGATGATGATGACAAGAGCGTTCATCGTCAAAACCACAAAGGTATCGATGAACACACCGGTCATGGCAACGACACCTTGGTCATGCGGATGCTTGACATTGGCCAAAGCATGCGCATGCGGGGTGGAACCCATACCGGCTTCGTTGCTGAACAAGCCGCGTTTTGCGCCTTGGGTGATGGCGGTCTTCAAGGCATAGCCGAAACCGCCGCCGATCAAAGCCTGCGGAGCAAATGCGTAATAGAAGATGGCGCCGATGGCATCGGGTAAGAACTGGATGCGGGCGATGATGATGACCAAACCGCCGATCAAGAACAGGATTGCCATGACGGGGACGATTTTCTCGGTAACGGAAGCAAGACGCTGCAGGTTACCCAAGAATACCAATGCGCAGATGACTACCAACACAACGCCGATGATCCATGCCGGAATGTTGAAGGCGTTTTCCATGGTGGAACCGATGGAGTTGGATTGAACCATGACACCGAAGAAACCGAGTGCCATGATGATGGCAATGGCAAAGAACCATGCGAGGAACTTGCCGAATCCGCCCTTGAAGGCGTTCAGGATGTAGTAGACGGGACCGCCGTGTACTCCGCCTTCGGCGTCGACGACACGGGTCTTTTGCGCGAGAGTGGCCTCACCGTAGATGGTCGCCATTCCGAAAAACGCGATGATCCACATCCAGAAGATGGCGCCGGGGCCGCCGGTCAAAATGGCACCGGATGCGCCGACGATGTTACCGGTACCGACCTGAGCGGCAATGGCGGTTGCCAAAGCCTGGAACGAGGTGATGCCGGATTTCTCTTTCTTGCCTCTTAAGCTGAAGCCCTTGAACAGATTGCGGAAGCCTTCGCCGAAACAACGCAACTGAACAAACTTGGTTTTGATGGTGAACCAAAGGCCGACGCCGATCAGCAAGAAAAGCAAAACGTAATCGCTGAGATAACCATTGATTGTCTGAACAATTTCCAACATTTTGTTTTTCCTCCTAGATAAAAAAGGAACTGTCTTTTAAAACAGCTCCGGAAAAACAGAACAATAGCGATGTGTTAGCCAATGCTCTGTCCTTTTGCCTGAGAGTTTCGGGAAAAAATCCTTTGCCCCTTCGGCACCCCCTAAACGGGGGATTCTCCAGAGTTCCTCGACGCTCGGTTTCCGATCGACGGCGGCGACCATCGACAAATCCCGAACGCTTCGTCGGTATCCAATTTCTTGGATGGGCGCACTATACCATGCACGCAAATCCCGTCAAAGTGCATGTTTACGACTCGGTAATGCGGACTTTACGAAACGGCGAGCGGTCGTAAAACATGAAGATTTCTTCACAAAATTCGCTTTCTTTTTCCTTTTTGCATGCGAATGAGGGCAAGAAAATGGCGTTGTGCAAAAATGAAACGCCATAGAACAAACACATTTATTTGCAAGCAAAGGAGATTGTCGAATGGATTTGTTGTATACCAATGTCAGACCCGCGGAATTAAAGCGCATCGATACGCCTCAGGCCGCCGATGCATTCATTGAAGCCCAAGTTGAAGCTCTCAAAGCCCAAATCGGCAACGAGAAGGTTCTGCTCGCTTTATCCGGCGGTGTCGATTCCAGCGTATGTGCCGCGCTTCTCATCAAAGCCATCGGTAAGAATCTCGTTTGCGTGCATGTCAACCACGGCCTTTTGCGCAAAGGCGAACCCGAGCAGGTGGTTTCGGTATTCAGAGACGAACTGGGCGCCGAACTGATCTATGTCGATGCGGTCGATCGCTTCTTGGATAAGCTCGTCGATGTCTCCGACCCCGAAAAAAAACGCCACATCATCGGTGCCGAGTTCATCCGCGTATTCGAAGAGGAAGCACGCAAACTTGCCGGCAGCGTCAAATTCCTGGGACAGGGCACCATTTACCCCGACATTCTCGAGAGCGCCGACGGCATCAAAGCCCATCACAATGTCGGCGGTTTGCCCGATGATTTGCAATTCGAACTGACCGAACCGGTCAAGTTGCTTTACAAAGACGAGGTACGCATGGTCGGAAAGCAGCTCGGTTTGCCCGATACCATGGTATATCGTCAGCCCTTCCCCGGCCCCGGCTTGGGCGTGCGCTGCTTGGGCGCCATCACCAGAGATCGTCTGGAAGCGCTTCGCGAAGCCGATGCCATCGTGCGCGAAGAATTTGCCAATGCCGGTCTTGAGGGCAAGGTATGGCAATACTTCGCCATCGTTCCCGATATGCGCGTAACCGGCATCAGAAACGGCAAACGCGCCTATGACTGGATGGTTGTCATCCGAGCCGTCAACAGCATCGACGCCACTTCGGCAAGCGTGCCGCAACTCGATTGGTCCTTGCTCGAGACCATGCGAGATCGCATCTTGAACGAAGTTGCCGGCGTTTGCCGTGTCGCGTATGATTTGAGCCCCAAGCCCATAGCTTGCATCGAGTGCGAATAAAGGATTTTTAAAGCGCCTGCGTCATGTAGGCGCTTTTTTGTCAAACACAAAAAAGGAGGAAACATGTTTCAGTTCTGGGGAGACGGTTCCCAACAGGCGATGGATTTGGTGGATGCCATTGTCGTTCGCAGCACGGAGAACTTCAATTGGACCTTCATATTCATCCTTGCCGTGGTCTTTTACGTGTACTGGACCGAGATTCACAACAAAAACTGGGGCGCGATATACGCCGGTTTGGCCCTTTACGGCGTACATTGGCTCTATGAGATAACCAATGCCGTCATCGCTTCGGCCTCAGGTTATCCGCTTTGGGCCGTATCAAACGACTCGACGACGTTTATCTTGCTCATCGGCGTAAGCTGGGAGCTTTCGATGATGTTT
>JAGCZM010000102.1 GCA_017960005.1 Eggerthellaceae bacterium | reverse complement strand
TGGGTGTTCATGCTGGCGGCCGTTGCATTGACCATCATCTCCATGCTCGATTACATCGCAAAATCAAAAGACGTTCTCGGATTCGGTAAATCCGACGACAAAGAAAAAGACGATGACAACACCGTCGAGTTCAGCGTAGATGAGAAATGTGCCGCCCTGGCGTCCAATGTCGTCGAAGCGGCCATAGAAAAGCAAATCACATTGGCCTGTGCCGAAAGTTTGACAGGCGGCATGATCTGCGCGGCTTTGACCAGTGTTCCGGGGTCTTCTGCGGTAATCAAAGGTGGCATCAACAGTTATGCCACTTCTGTCAAACAGGAAATACTCGGCGTTGAAGGCGCCGTTATCGAAAAAGACGGGGCTGTAAGCGCATCTTGTGCTTCTGCCATGGCAAAAGGGGTTTCAGAGCGTCTGGGAGCACATTTGAGTGTTGCGGTGACCGGTGTTGCCGGCCCCGATAAAGACGAGCGCAGAAACGAAGTCGGATTGGTCTATATCGCCGTGCTTTTCGACGGCAATGTCAACGTCGAAGAGCATAAATTCAAAGGAAACAGAAACGAAATCAGAAATCAGACATGCATCTGCGCTCTGGAAGCACTCGCTCGCGCTTTATCGTAATGTGATTTTGATAAATCATTTATTAAATGCCGCTTCGTGCGGCATTTTTCTTTGAAACGAAATTGATAGAGTTTTGGTTTGATAAAGAGTTATTTCGGGGGAGTGATATGCTCATAGTATTTATCGATGCGATTATTTATGCGAAAGTGCAAGATGTAAGGCAAGAATAACGCATTTACGCTTGACATACAAACGTATGTTCGTATAATATGCATGTGTGTACGATTTCGATGAGATGCGCAAGGAGCATTCATGGACAGCGAAAAAGCAAAATTATTGAAGATCACCACCGACCAAATCGAAAGCAAATACGGACGCGGCTCCATCATGACTTTGGGTGAGGGCGGTGCCGATTTGAGTGTAGAAGCCATTCCGACCGGTGCTTTGCCTTTGGATTACGCTCTCGGTATCGGAGGTGTTCCCCGGGGAAGAATCGTCGAGGTTTACGGACCCGAATCCAGCGGCAAAACCACGCTGGCCCTGCAGATCTTGGCAGAGGCCCAGGCATTGGGAGGCATCGTTGCGTTCATCGATGCGGAACATGCTCTCGATCCCATTTACGCGGCGCGTATCGGCGTGGATACCGACGAGCTGCTGATTTCTCAACCGGATACCGGAGAGCAGGCTTTGGAGATTTGCGATATGCTCGTTCGCTCAGGTGCCATCGATTGCATCGTTGTCGACAGTGTTGCGGCCCTTGTTCCCAAAGCGGAAATCGAAGGGGAGATTGGTGATTCTTCCATCGGCATGCAGGCTCGTTTGATGTCCCAGGCTTTGCGTAAATTAGCCGGGTCATTATCCAAATCAAACACGACATGTATATTCATCAACCAGTTGAGGGAAAAAATCGGTGTGATGTTCGGTAACCCCGAAACCACTCCCGGCGGTCGTGCATTGAAGTTCTTTTCCAGCGTTCGTATCGATATCCGTCGTGTCGATGCCATTAAAGTTGGCGGCGAGGCCGTCGGAAATCGTGTTCGTGCCAAGATCGTCAAAAATAAGGTTGCTCCGCCTTTCAAGCAAGCGGAGTTCGATTTGATGTTTGGTGAAGGCATTTCCCGCGAAGGTTCCATTGTCGATATGGCCGTTGACGGCGGTATCGTCAAAAAGAGCGGAGCTTGGTATACCTACGGGGAAGAGCGCCTCGGTCAAGGCAGAGAGGCGGCAAAAGTCGCTTTGCGTGACAACCCCACTTTGCGCGAAGAGATCGAGCTTAAGGTCCGTGAAGTTTACGGCATTCCGATCATTACCAAAAAGTTCGATTCCCCGACCGAGCAAAAAACGGCAGTCAAACCCAAAGTCGCTCCGAAGAAGGTTGTCGAAACAGCCCCCGTCGATGAGTTCTGATAACCGATTTTCATGAAACTCATTTCGAATAAAGACGATATCAATCGCTTAATCGTAAATAACGACAATCACGACCATCTCATACCCGATGGTCGTGATTCTTTTGTGTCCGATAAACCTGAATCGACGCTTGATTCATATTCGAAAGCCAAACAATCGCTCTACAGAATGATTGCTCTGCGGGAACATTCGGAGGCACAACTCAGGGATAAACTCAAAGCGAAGAAATACGATGAAGATGTCATCGATTGCGTCATTAAACAAGCCAAGAAAGACTTTCTGATAGACGATTCGAGATACGCCGAAGCTTATGTCTTCTCAAAACTCTGTGGGGGATTCGGTTTATCGGGTATCAGATCACATTTGTCCGATACCGGTTTGGACAGCTTCGCAATCGAATCGGTCATTTTCGATGCATGCAATCATTTGGATATCCCGTATGACGACGAAACACAAAGAGCCCTATCGGTGTTAAATATAAGCTCGTTTCAGTCCAAGAACATACACGATGCGGCATTCAGGAAGCTTGTCCGTATGGGCTACGATATCGGTTGTGCTTCGGCTGCGGTGAATATCTGGATATCATCCTATCTTACGGATTGATACCAATTGTGTATAAGTTTCTTTAAGACACAATTTATTGTTTCATCTGCCCAAACATTGCTTTGATTATCCTATAAAATACGTATTGCCTGAGTAATACATCGTTTTTTGATGTTCCATATATACATAGTGTTTCATACCATAAAGCGATATTGCTCAAATTGGCGCATATTTCTTGTTGCGCCGTTTTTGTTTTTGTAAACGAAAATACGAAAGGAGGGCACATGCCTGAATTGATTTGGCTGCCAATCGGCCTCATTGTCGGCGCTGCGCTCTGTTTCGGTATATTGATGGTTTTGCCCAACTCCAAGGTGAAGCGTTCTCGCGAGGAAGCTTCCATGATCATGGAGAATGCCCAGCATGCTGCCGAAACCCTGAAAAAAGAAGTTTTGATAGAAGCCAAAGACCAAGCCCTGAAATACAAGCAGGAAGTCGAAGCTGAAAACAAAGAGCGTATACACGAGATACGCGTTGCCGAAAACCGCATCTCCCAGCGTGAAGAATCCCTCGATCGCCGTGTAGAAGCGCTCGATGCCCGCGAGCATCAGATTTCTTCTCTGCAAGGCCAGGTGGAGCGCCGCGAGCGCGATGTCACCGCCGCTGAAAAAGAGGTTGCCATCCGTTTGGAGCGCGTTGCCGGCATGACTCCCCAAGAGGCCAAAGCAGAAATGCTTCATGCTCTCAAAGATGAGGTCATGAACGAATCGGCCGCTATCATCCGTGATGCCGAAGCCCAAGCCAAAGCCGAAGCCGACAAGAAATCCCGTATGATTTTGAGTTTGGCCATTCAAAGGGTTGCCGCAGATCATTCTGCGGAAAACACCGTCACCACCATTCCGATTCCCTCCGACGATCTTAAAGGTCGTATCATTGGTCGCGAAGGCAGAAACATCCGCTCTTTCGAGCAGCTGACCGGTACTTCGCTTATCATCGATGATACCCCCGAGTGTGTCACCATTTCTTGCTTCGATCCGGTACGCAGGGAAATCGGCCGCGTCACCATGGAAAACCTCATCGCAGACGGACGTATCCATCCGGCTCGTATCGAGGAGATGTACGCAAAAGCCGAAGCGTTGGTCAACCAGCGCGTCATGGAGGCTGGCGAACAGGCCACCTTCGATACCGGTGTTCATGACCTCCATCCCGAATTGGTAAAGACGCTCGGCCGTTTGCGCTATCGCACCTCTTACGGTCAAAACGTTTTGAATCATTCCTTGGAAGTCGCTTATCTTGCCGGTGTCATGGCAGCCGAGTTGGGCTTGGATCCCACGATGGCACGTCGTGCCGGTTTGTTGCATGACCTCGGTAAAGCCGTCGATCACGAAATCGAAGGCAGCCATGCCGTCATCGGTGCCGACTTGGCAAGACGTTTCGGGGAAAAGCCCGAAATCGTTCATGCCATCGAAGCCCATCATAACGATGTCGAGCCCAACAGTGTTATCGACGTGCTTGTCCAGGCCGCCGATGCGGTATCCGCCGCAAGACCAGGCGCCCGTAAAGAGACCTTGGATGCCTACATCAAACGTCTCGAAAAACTCGAAGAGATTGCAAACTCCTATGAGGGTGTTGAGCGTACCTTTGCCATCCAGGCCGGTCGTGAAGTGCGCGTCATGGTTACGCCCGAGGTCGTCGATGAGGCAACCACCGTCGTCATGGCACACGACATTGCCCGCCGTATTGAAAACGAGTTGCAATATCCCGGCCAGGTCAAAGTGGTCGTGATTCGCGAAAGCAGAGCCATCGATATCGCGAAATAACAATATCCGTGCACACGAAGGTATTTATCGGGAAGGATTCATAAGACAATATTATGGATGAGCGTCCTTTGGAAGAATTCGTTGCATCTATCGTAGGCGATACCCATCTCCGAATCGAAGACGATCTCGGGGGTGGGTATGTTCGTCTTAAAGCATCGGAAGCCGAACGTCGTCAGGCTCTACAGGATATCCGTTGCGTTGAGGATGCCGTACTCGAGATTCTGCGCAACTCACGTGACGCCCATGCCAGAAACATTTTTTTGGCAATATCTTCGGGTCAAAACAACATTCGGAAAGTTTCCGTCATCGATGACGGCGAAGGCATCCCCAAGCACATGCACGAAGCGGTGTTCGAACCGCGTGTCACATCAAAACTCGATACGTTTCATATGGACAAATGGGGCGTTCACGGTCGCGGCATGGCGCTGTATTCCATCGCGCAGAACACCGTCTCGCACGGTGTTGTTTTCTCGGATGTGATGAAGGGATGCGCCGTGTATTTCGAGGCGGATACCGCATCCTTGCCCGAGAAGAAAGATCAAAGCACGTTTCCGAGTTTTGAGGCGGGAGCAGACGGCTCTTATTACATGCGCGGACCCAAAAACATCCTGCGCATCGCTTGTGAGTTTGCCCTCGAGCATCGCGGAGAGCTTAACGTCTACGTCGGTTCTCCTTCAGAAATCGCATCCACCATGTATAAGATGGGCCTTTCTTCGGTAAACGAAGCAATCAGAATATTCAGTAACACACCCGATGAGTTCATGGCGACCCTGAGGCTTTCTTTGGCCGACAGCCCTTCCGAATTTGTCGATTTGGCAGCCGCTCTCGGAATCGAATTATCCGAGCGAAGCGCAAGAAGAATCATGGACGGGGAAGTGCCGGCTCTTGATTCTTTGACAACCGTGTTGGGATATCTGCTTCATCAAAGCTCTCAAACACCCGTATCCGATAAGCCCGTTAAGAGGGCATCCCGCAAAAGCGATAAAGTCAAGATCGATGCAAGCGATATCGATTCGCTTCTTGCCATCGTTAACGCATCGTTTAAAGACATCGCCGAGCGCTATTATCTGGATGACGACATCAAAGCTTCGGCTAAAGTCACTTCAAACGAGATTGTGATTTCCATACCCATAAAGAGGCAATAATCTTATTGCCTTACGGCCGATTGAATCGGCTTCTTTGTTGAAATATCTCATTTGCCCATATAGAATGTTTCCACACGATATTTGTAGTATTTATGTAGATTATTCGCACAAGAGAAGGTACCATGGACGAAGTATTCAACGAAGAATCATCTCCGACGATTCTCAAAGTTTCTTCCAAAAGCTCTCCGGGATCCGTTGCCGGCGCCATTGCCGGTTTAATCAAGGACGGCAAGTCGGTTGAGATTCAATCCGTCGGTGCCGGTGCCGTCAATCAGGCCGTCAAGGCCATCGCCATTTCCAGAGGTTTTTTGACACCCGTCGGCTGCGATATCGTTTGCGTTCCCACTTTTGCCGATATCGCCATAGACGGCGAGTATCGTACGGCTATCAGGTTTTCGGTATTGCCGAGCAATCTCAAACTTTCCGCGGGCAGCTCTAAGTTCGACGATTTTTCCGAATAAACCCATCCATGATCGATTTTTCCGCATTGACGTATCATGTGGTGACCTTCGGTTGCCAGATGAACGAGCACGATTCGGAGCGTATCGAAGGAATGCTCAGCGCGGCGGGGGCTGTATCCGTTCAATCGATCGAGGATGCCGATATCGTCGTATTCGTCACCTGTTGCGTTCGCGAAGCTGCCGATGTACGTGCAATGGGCCAAATCGCTTCTCTCAAAAACATACCGCTCAGAGTCGATTCGCCTTTATCAAAAAGAATCGTATGCATGGGCGGATGCGTAGGACAACGTGACGGTTTCAAGATTCAAGAGAAACAAAAACATGTCGATGTGGTGTTCGGAACATTTAACATCGCGTCGCTTTTATCATTGATATCCGAGACAATAGAAAAGCATCAGCGTCAATGCAGCTTGGAAGACAAGCAACAGTCCGTCTTTTACGATTTACCCATAAAAAGAAAAGTCGACCATGCAGCATGGATTCCGATTAACTCCGGATGTAATAACTTTTGCACGTATTGCATCGTTCCCTATGTTCGAGGACGAGAAACTTCCCGTCCCATGGAAGATATCGTTAACGAGGCAAAACGGTATGTC
>JAGCZM010000101.1 GCA_017960005.1 Eggerthellaceae bacterium | reverse complement strand
TGACGGCAGCCTTGGTGGCGCAGTAGATGACACCGGCAACGGAGCGATATCCGCCCAAGGAAGCGGTGTTGACGATGGCGCCGCCGTTTCCTTGCGCCTTGAACACCTGAACGGCTTTACGCATGGCATAGAAAGGACCGTATACGTTGACGTTGAACACCAAGTTGAGCTTGGCATCGGTTGCTTCGGCGATGGGAGCCATGTCGTCCATGACGCCGGCGTTGTTCAACAAAACGTCGAGCTTGCCGAATTTCTCGACGGCCAAATCAATCATGGCCTCGTTGTTTTCTGCCTTGGAGATGTCGGCCGCAAAGGTAATGAGTTGACCGGGTACATCCTTGATTTCTTCTTTGAGGGCTTCCAAAGCCTTCTCGTTGAGGTCGACGGCTACCACGTTGGCGCCCTCTTGCATGAACAACTGGGTCATTGCCTTGCCGATACCGGAAGCGGCACCGGTGATGACAACGGACTTACCATCCATCTTCATCGCAACATGTCCTTTCTGTTTGGTGACGGTTAAAACTTTTTTGCCATATTCGAAAAATCGGCCACATGGGCAAATACCGCAACAAAAGCATTCAGAAGTTTAATCCTGTTGGCTTTGATGATGGGGTCTTCATCCATGATCATGACCTTTTCGAAGAAATTATCCACAGGAACACGCAGTGATGACAAGACATTTAACGCCTGCGGATAATCCTTTTCGGCAAGTGATTTTTTGAGGTTTTCATTTACGTACGAAATGCTGTTGACAAACTCGGTTTCCACCTCGTTAAAGAGCCCTTCGTCGTAATCGGAGCCAAGGTTTGCGTCGCGCAGATTGTTTGCGCGCGCATAAGCGGTCGCCAGATCGTCGAACACCTCGAAGTTTTCGTTTCTGGCAAAATCGAGAGCGTTGACACGGGCGATGATGTCGACCGGTTCGGTAACGCCGATGGCACATACCGCTTCGATTGCATCGGGTGCGCATCCGCCGTCTTTGAGCATGACCTTGGTACGCGTCACGAAAAACTCCTTGACCGTCGCCAAAACCTCGTCCTTGTCAAAAGAAAGGCCGTTTGTCCGATATATGTTCAAACACGCATCGATTGCCGCATCAAGCGATACCGCGATACCGCTTTGAACCATGTTGATGATACCGATGGAAGACCTGCGAAGCGCAAAAGGATCCGAAGAGCCGGTCGGGCCTTGTCCTGCCGCGAACAAACCGCAAATGGTATCGAGTTTGTCGGCGATGGCGACGCATTTGGCGATATCGCCTTCGGGCAACACGTCTCCGGCAAACCTGGGCTTGTAATGATCGGCGATGGCCGATGCCACCGATGCATCCTCTCCGGAAGCAAGGGCGTAGTAGGAGCCCATGATGCCCTGGACGGAAGTAAACTCGATTACCGCGGATGTCACGAGGTCTGCCTTGCAAAGATAGGCGGCACGCTTGGTAAGCTGCGCGTCCTCATCGCTTAAGCGGGCATTTTTTGCCAGATACTCGGCCAGGACCATAACGCGCATGGTCTTGTCGTATACCGTACCCAGGCTTTCGTGGAAAACCACGTTTTTGAGCTTTTCGACATAAGACTCAAGGGGATGCTTTTTATCCTCGTCGTAGAAAAACTTCGCATCGTAGAGGCGAGCCGCCACCACGCGCTCGTTTCCTTCGATGATGGTATCGGCGCATTCGGGCTTGCCGTTTGAAACGATGATGAACTTATTGGTGAGCTTGTGTGCCTTGTCATACAGCGGGAAATAACGCTGATGGACAAGCATCGCATCGACGATGATCTCGGGAGGAACGTCCAAAAACTTGGGATCGAACTCGCAAAGCATCGGCGTGGGGTTTTCGGAAAGGTTGACGACCTCGGTCAGGGTATGAGCGGGAAGCTCGGCAACCAAACCGGTTTGGCGCTCGATGACTTTGACGCCCATACGTATCTTTTCTTCCCTTTCTTCTTCCGAAGGGACGATGCTCAACCAGCGCAGGGTATCCAACAACTCATCGGCGCTTTTCACCGGAAACGTTCCGTCGGATATGACGCGATGACCGCGGGTCTTGTTGTCTGCGGTCAACCAGGCAAACGACACCGGGATAACTTGGGTGTCGAGCAAAGCGAGAAGCCAGCGCACTGGACGGGTAAAGAGATCTCTGGTAATCCCCCATCTGCATGATTTGGGCCAGGAAATACCGTTGATGATCGAAGCGAGCACCTCCGGGAGCATCTCGGCAACCTCTTTTGCCTCATGCTCCACGACGGCATAAACGTAATCGACTCCGCCCTCGGTGTTCTTGACAAGGGATTCGACTTCCACTCCTTTGCCTTTGGCAAAACCGATGGCCGCCTTTGTGGGATTGCCGGCATCGTCAAAAGCGATGGATACATTGGGACCCTTAAACGTCTCGGTGGTGTGCGGTGTTTGCTTTTCGATGTCATACACCATAGAAACCAAGCGTCTGGGAGAAGAATAGATTTCAACCTTCCCGAACGGAATCTTCGCGGCCGACAACGCCTCGGGTACCAGGGTATGAAGCTGTTTGACGGCGTTTTTGAGATCGAATGCGGGTATTTCCTCGGTACCTATCTCGAACGCAAGAGTGGCCATTATTGCGCCTCCTTTGCATCCTCGATGCCTTCGACTTCGACATCGAGCCCCACAACGTTTTTCATGTAGGAGGCACAGCATGCCTTGGCAAGGGTTCTGACCCTCAGGATATAGCTCATGCGCTCGGTGGCGGATATGACGCCGCGCGCATCCAACAGATTGAACGTATGGCAGCATTTGAGCACGCTGTCGTATGCGGGAAGCGGCAGATTGGCACGAAGCGTGCGTTTGCATTCCTGCTCACGTGCGGCAAACTCCTTGAACAAAAACTCGGTATCGGCCACTTCGAAGTTATATGCCGATTGCTGTTTTTCGTTTTCGAGATAAACATCACCGTAGGTAAAGACGACCTCGTCGGCGCCTCTTGCCCACTCGATGTCGTATACCGAATCCACACCCTGCACGAACATGGTCAAACGCTCGAGACCGTATGCGATCTCGACAGGGACCGGATAGCACTCGAATCCTCCGACTTGCTGGAAGTACGTAAACTGGGTGACCTCCATGCCGTCTATC
>JAGCZM010000100.1 GCA_017960005.1 Eggerthellaceae bacterium | reverse complement strand
GCCAAGCAAAATGACGACATCTCCGGCACTCGGTGTGAGTCTCACCACGTTTTGAGAAGGAGCGGCGGCCAACACCGCACCGCATTCGAGACGTTTGGCAATATAGCCGGGATGATAAACTTCGGCGACATGGCCGGTTGCCAAACCAATCTGATTGCCGTAACTCGAATAACCCGCCGCGGCCATTTGCGCCAACTTCTTTTGGGGAAGTTTGCCCGGAAGGGTTTCTTCCAATGAGGCACGCGGATCTCCTCCGCCGGTAAAGCGCATGGCCTGATGCACGTACGCTCTTCCCGACAGGGGGTCTCTGATACATCCGCCGATACAGGTCGCCGCACCGCCGAACGGTTCGATTTCGGTGGGATGGTTGTGGGTTTCGTTCTTGAACATCAACAGCCAATCCTCGTCATGGCCGTCCACTTTGGCATTGACATGAATCGAGCAGGCATTGATTTCTTCGCTTTTGTCGATATGCGGAGTAAGTCCGCGCTTGTTCAATAGTTTGGCACCGATGGTTCCGATATCCATCAGCGTTTGGCTCCTGAACGAATCAACGTCTTGGCCGTAGACCTCGCGTCTTGCGTCACGGTAACGCTTATAAGCGGCATCCACACGCTCGTCGGCGATGTCGATTGCATCGATACGCGTCAAAAACGTGGTATGGCGGCAATGATCGGACCAATAGGTATCGATAACCCGCAACTCGGTGATATAAGGGTCTCTTTTTTCTTCCTCCTTGAAGTATTTCTGCAGGAAAGACAAATCGTCGATATCCATTGCCAGCCCAAAAGACGAAACAATCTCGCTCAGACCGGCCTTATCAAGATCGATGAAGCCTTCTATGATCGATACCGATTGAGGGGTTTCGAGATGTTCTTTGAGCGTCGGGGGCAATGCAAAAGAGCTCTCGCGCGATTCAACGGGGTTGATGACATATTTTTTGGCGGCATCGACATCTTCTTTTGTCAGCTTGCCGTACAAGGCATACACCTTGGCGGTCTTGATGAGAGGACGCTCGCCTTGGCTGAGCAGCTGAATGCATTGGGCAGCGGAGTCGGCACGCTGATCGAACTGTCCGGGCAACGGCTCCACGGCAAAAACGGCATCGGCCGACGTGAAATCGAAATCTGTATAGACGACATCGGTTTGCGGTTCGGAAAACACCGCCGTTACGGCATAATCGAAGAGATTCTTATCGATATCTTCGACATCGTATCGGTTGAAAATCCGAATTGATTCCAGACCCTCGATACCCAAGAATTGTCGGTAATCCGAACACAGGGCATCGGCCTCAAACGAGATGCCTTCCTTTTTTTCGACAAAAATGCGATAAACCATTTATTGCTCCCATGCCCGCATTGCACGGGCGCCGATGTCGTTTCGCTTGTATGCCTTCTCGAAGCTGACGCCTTGGACCAATCGATAAGCCTCATCGATGGCCCGTCTCAAACTGCATGCCGTTGCCGTTACGCCGAGCACGCGTCCGCCGCTTGTCACCAAAACACCGTCGATGAGTTTTGCGCCGGCGATATAACTGTGACGCAGTGTTTCTTCGGTGATTTTAATCGGGAAACCTTTTTCGTAAGAGGCGGGATACCCGCCGGATGCGACGATGACGCAACATGCCGACTCTTCGGAAAACTCGACGGGCGTTTGCGAAAGCGTTTTGTTTGTCGTGGCCATCATGATGCCAAGCAAATCGGATTTGAGCAGGGGCAAAACAACCTGGGTCTCCGGATCGCCGAAACGACAGTTGTATTCGATTACCTTGGGACCGTCTTTGGTTATCATCAGCCCGAAATACAGACATCCATGAAACTCGCAACCCTCTTTTTTGAGAGCCTCGATGGTCGGCAAGAAAATCTCTTCCATGCAGCGTTTCGCGATATCGGGGGTGTAGTAAGGGTTGGGGGCTATCGTGCCCATACCGCCGGTATTGAGACCCGTATCGCCGTCATTGGCCCTTTTGTGGTCCATGGAAGAAACCATGGGCACCACGGTTTCTCCGTCGGTAAAGCTCAACACCGACACCTCGGGCCCTTCCAGATATTCCTCGATGACCACATTTGAGCCGGATTCTCCAAACGCTTTGTCCTCCATCATGCTCTTGACCGCCGAAACGGCATCTTCGCGGCTCATGCATACGACAACGCCTTTGCCCAACGCCAATCCGTCGGCTTTGACCACGATGGGAATGGGGCAGGTTTCGAGATAAGAAAGCGCGTCTTTTGCGTCGGAAAAGGTCTCATACGATGCGGTGGGAATACCGTATTTTTTCATGAGGTTTTTCGCAAAAACCTTGGAGGATTCGATTCTTGCCGCCGATTTTGTCGGCCCGAACGCCGGAATTCCTTTTTCGTTGAGTTTGTCGACGGCACCCAATGCCAGCGGATCGTCGGGTGCCACCACCACGAAATCCACCTTATGCTGCGTTGCGAACTCAACCATCGCATCGATATCGGTGGCGGCGATGTCGATACATGTCGCGTCGGCGGCAATACCGCCGTTGCCCGGCAGTGCGTAAATAACATCCACCTGCGAGTTTTGTTTCAGTTTCTTAATGATTGCATGCTCGCGACCGCCGCCGCCGACAACCAAAAGATTCATGTCAAGCCTTTCTTGATTTGCGCTTTTTACCCTGTAAACGCAATCTCAGTGATGGAACAGGCGCATTCCCGTAAAGACCATGACCATGCCGTATTTGTCGGCCGTCTCGATTACGTTGTCGTCGCGAATCGAACCGCCCGGCTCGGCCACGAACTCAACGCCGGACTTGCGCGCACGCTCGATGTTGTCCCCGAACGGGAAGAAAGCATCCGAACCGAGCGCAAGACCGCTTTGGGTGGCAATCCATGCCTTCTTCTCTTCGGCGCTCAGCACTTCGGGTTTGACCTTAAACACCTTTTGCCATTCGCCTTCGGCCAATACATCCATGTATTCGTCGGAGGTGTAGACATCGATGGCGTTGTCGCGTGCGGGTCGCGCGATATCATCGACAAATTGCAAACCCAATACTTTGGGATGCTGGCGCATGTACCAGTTGTCGGCCTTGGAACCTGCCAACCTCGTGCAATGGATACGGCTTTGCTGACCGGCACCGACGCCGATTGCCTGGCCGTTTTTGACATAGCACACGGAGTTTGACTGGGTGTATTTCAAGGTGATGAGAGCAACGATCAAATCGATTATTGCCTGTTTGGTCAAATCTTTGTTTACGGTTACGATGTTTTGCAAAAGCTCTTCGTTAATTTCGAAATTGTTGTGTCCCTGCTCGAAAGTCACGCCGAACACGTCTTTGTTCTCCTGCGCCGCGGGGATATAAGATGGATCGATTTTGACGACGTTGTAGTTGCCCTTCTTCTTGGTTTTGAGGATATCGAGGGCTTTTTGGGTATAACCGGGAGCGATAACGCCGTCGGAGACTTCCTTGGCAAGATACAGCGCGGTGGCCTCGTCACATTCGTCCGAAAGCGCCGCCCAATCACCGTACGAGCACAAACGATCGGAGCCGCGGGCACGGATATAAGCACATGCGACGGGACTCAACGGTGCGTTTTCTTCCACGAAATAAATCTTTTTGTCGATATCGCTTAAGGGCAAACCGACGGCTGCACCCGCGGGAGACACGTGTTTAAAGGACGCTGCGGCAGGCAAACCCGTTGCCTCTTTGAGTTCCTTGACCAACTGCCAGGAGTTCAGAGCATCCAAAAAATTGATGAACCCGGGACGACCGTTTAAGACTTCCAAAGGCAGCTCGGAGCCGTCCTTCATATAAATCTTCGCGGGTTTTTGATTGGGATTGCACCCGTATTTGAGTTCGAATTCCTTCATGATTAATCCCCCAGATTCTTGTTGAACAGCAAAACTTCGCCGTTGACGTTGGCGTAAAGAGAAACCTTGTTGTCTTCGTTTAACGCATCCCAAACCTCTTGCGGGGTGGGCAAAGATACCTTCAGCGGCTCACCCTTGAAAGAAGGAAGCGGGCTTCCGTTACCTTGATAGGTGCTGATGAAATAGCCGACGTTTTCGTCACAGCCCTCATATACGTAAAACTCACGCAGGCATCTGCCCTCATCGTACTTGAGGATGGAAATCTCAAAGGTACCGTCCTTGTAGACGATTGCGGAAATGCGCGGGGTGAAGTTGGGCTCGTCGGGCTCGTATTGTCTGGCCATGCATCCTTTCCGGAAATCCCCCATCTCGGCGATGGTGTCGGTCTGGTTACCGTTTGTCACGATCAATCCCAAAGAGGTCTCCCTGACGGGATGATAGATGATCAAACTGGGGTCTTCCATCTTGGAGGCATCGAATGCTTCGGTTCTGATACCGTCATCCTCGAGGGCGAATATGCGGTTTCTGCTGTTGAAACTGCGCCCCATGATGAAGTAATAAACAGCGTTCTTGCCCACCAGAATACCGCGTCCGGGATACGGATTGGTACGCAAAAACTCAAGAAAATCGATCATAGCTGCTCCCCTTTCACCAAGGCATTTGATACGTATTCGACCGCCTGGGGCAAAATCACCCATTCGGCTTGTTCCATGATTCTTTTTTGCAAAACTTCCGGTGTATCATCCGGCAACACCTCGACGGCTTTCTGCATGATAATCTTGCCGCCGTCGGGTATCTCGTTCACAAAATGCACCGTGGCACCGCTTACCTTGACCCCATAGTCAAGCGCGGCCTTATGAACGCGCAATCCGTAAAAGCCTTCCCCGCAGAAACTGGGAATCAAAGAAGGATGCACGTTGATGATGCGATTGGGATATTTTTGAATGAAAGCCGCGCTCAGGATGCACATGAATCCGGCAAGCACGACCAAATCGATATCGTATGAGGCAAGAACTTTGAGGATATCGGCCTCAAATGTCTCCTGAGAGTTTGCTTCTTTACGCGAAACAACTGTGCAGTCGATGCCGGCTTTCTTTGCGCGCTCGAGAGCAAACGCATCCGCTTTGCTCGATACCACCAACACGATCTTACCGTGAACGATTTTGTTTGCGTTTTGGGCATCGATGAGCGCTTGGAGGTTTGTCCCTCCCCCGGAAACAAGTACGGCTATGCGCGCGCAACCAAAATCTAGCATAATTCCACTCCCGCGGATCCTTTGACGATCGTGCCAATCGCATAAGCGTCTATACCGAATGAAGCACATGCCTCAACGGCGGCATCGACGGTGTCGGCAGACACGAGCATGACCATTCCCACACCCATATTGAAGGTGTTGAACATATCGTGCTCGGAGATGTTTCCCTTGGATTGGATCAACTCGAATATCGGCAATATGCGAAGTTTGTCTTTTTGAATCTTCGCGGTCATGCCTTCGGGCAGCGCACGGGGGATGTTTTCATAAAAACCGCCGCCGGTTATATGGCTGATACCGTGTACATCGGCAACTTCCAAAACCTTCAAGACGGGTTTGACGTATATGGCGGTCGGTGTCAGCAAAGCCTCACCCAAGCTTTGATTGAGTTCGGGAACAAACGTATGCAAATCGGTGTTTTCGACATCGAAAACCTTGCGAACCAAAGAAAAGCCGTTGGAATGCACTCCGGTCGAAGGCAATGCCAAAACCACATCACCCGGTTCCACATTTGCCGGATCCAAGATCTTTTCTTTGTCGACCACTCCCACGGAAAATCCCGCGATATCGTAATCGTCTGCGGCCATGGTGCCGGGATGCTCGGCCGTCTCCCCTCCGATGAGGGCACAGCCGGCGCGTACGCAGCCTTCGGCAACGCCGCCGACCAGCTCGGCGACTTTGGTAGGAATGTTTTTGCCGATGGCGATATAGTCCAGGAAAAACAGCGGCTTGGCACCGCAGCATACGATGTCGTTTACGCACATGGCGACGCAGTCGATACCCACGCTGTCATGTATGCCCATCAACTGGGCGATTCTTTGCTTGGTGCCGACACCGTCGGTGCCCGATACGAACACCGGCTCCTTGATGCCGCTCAAATCCGGAGCAAACAGGCCCCCAAAGCCACCGATACCCGACAAAACGCCGGGTATATCGGTTCTTTTGACATGTTGTTTCATGAGGCGTACCGCCTCGTAGCCGGCCTCGATATCAACGCCGGCTTCGGCATACGATAAGGAATGGGACTGCGCCAAAATTATTCCTTCCCCGTCCAGCAATACGTACAAATCTTATCTTTGTCGATACCGATGGCCTCCAGCATGCCGTCGAGACTTTGGTAACCCAGCGAATCGAATCCCATCTTCTCGCAGATGTTTTTGAGCATGCATTTACCGCGTTCGGTGGTACCGTCGGCGTACTCCTCCAGGTGCTTTTGGCCCTCATCGCCTTCCAGTTCCTGGATGGTTCGGCGTGCGAGCAGATCCATATCCGAAGCACTTACCGAAAAGTTTAAGTACTTGCAAGAGTACATGATGGGAGGGCATGCGGAGCGCATGTGTACCTCTTTGGCACCAAAACTGTACAGGAAATCAACCGTTTCCCTCAGCTGGGTACCGCGTACGATAGAGTCGTCCACCAACAAGGCTTTCTTGCCGTCGATAAGCTCGGGAATGGGGATTTGCTTCATCGCGGCGATCTGGTTTCTGATTGATTGTTGCGAAGGGGTAAACGAACGCAACCACGACGGCGTGTACTTGATAAAGGGACGTGCGAAGGCAAGATGGCTTTCGTTGGCATAGCCGATGGCATGGGGAATGCCCGAATCGGGCATGCCTGCCACATAATCGACATCGGGAAGCGCGCCTTGCTCAATCTCTTTGCGCGCCATCAGCGCACCGTTTTTATAGCGCATGGTTTCGACGTTTTTGCCCTCGTAATCGGAGTTGGGATAGCCGTAATACGTCCACAAAAACGCGCAGATCTTCATGTCCTTGCCGGCGGGAGAAAGCACTTCTATCCCATCGGCGGTTATCTTGACGATTTCGCCGGGACCGAGTTCATAGCAACTCTCGTAACCGAGTTTCATATAGGAGAAGGACTCGAATGCCATGCAATAACCGGTATCGCGCTTGCCGATCAGCACGGGAAGGCGGCCCTTACCGTCGCGTGCGGCGATGAGAGAACCGTCATCGAGCAGTGCGGTAATTGTCATGGAGCCGTCTATGACCGATTGGGCAAAACGGATGCCATCGACAAGAGAGTCTTTGGTATTGATGAGCGATGCGACCAGTTCGGTATCGTTTATCTTGCCCGAAGACATGGCCATGAACTGTCCGAACCCATGGTCGATGACCTTTTGGGTCAACTCATCGGGATTGTTGATGACGCCGAGCGTCGATAAGGCAAACAAACCCAACTTAGAACGGACCATCAAAGGCTGGGGATCCGAATCCGAGATGCATCCTATGCCGGAGGTTCCGATAAAATCACCCAACTCGTGCTCAAAGCGAGAACGGAACGGCACAGACTCGATGGAATGGATTTCGCGGGTATACCCGCGGTCCTTGTCCCATACGACGATGCCGCCGCTTTTGGTACCGAGATGGGAATGATAATCGGTCCCGAAAAATATCTCGTTGATGACTTGAGCGGAGTCAACCGCCCCGAAAAACCCGCCCATTATGCGAAGAACAACTCTGAGAGGGTCATCGGTTGAATGTATTCGCCATCCTTGTAAACACGCATATTGCCGGATGCGATTTCATCGATGAGGATGACCTTGCCGTCTTTGTCGTAACCGAACTCAAACTTGATGTCATAAAGCTCAAGGCCCTTCTTCGCCATTTCGTCGGCAACGATGGCAGTGACCTTTTGAGTCATGACTTTAAGTTCGTCATATTGCTCGGCGGACATGATTCCCAAGGTGATGAGACCGTCTTTGGTGACCAAAGGATCGCCCTTTGCGTCGTCTTTGAAGGTGGTCTCGACATAGAAAGGAAGCTTGGCCGCTTCTTCGACGTAGTCGCTGTATCTGCGATAGAAGCTGCCGACGGCACGAAGACGGCAGATGACTTCCAAACCATGACCGAACACCTTGGCGGGCAAAACTTCCATGGTGGTGTTGTCGAAATCGGCGGAAACGAAGTGGGTGCGAATACCGGCTTCGTTTATCTTCTCGAAGAAGTAGACGGACATGCGCAGATTGACGTCGCCCACGCCCTCGATGGTCAAACCGATGGAGTTCTCGCCGGGATCGAACACACCGTCTTTACCGGTGCAGTCGTCCTTGAACTTCAGCAGATAGTTGCCGTTTTCCATTGCGAAAACGTTTTTGGTTTTACCCGTGTAAATCAATTCCATTGTTTTACCCCTTTTTGTTACTTGGTCGGTTTGTTCAGTGCTTCGTCTGCCTGTAATACTTTGTCTTTATCCGCGATACGGGCTTCCCGCAGTTTTGCGGCAAGCTGCCCGTCGTGTAAAGCCAGGATTTCGATGGCAAGCAACGCGGCGTTTTTCGCGCCGTCGACCGCCACGGTGGCAACCGGGATGCCCGAAGGCATCTGCACGGTTGCAAGCAATGCGTCCCATCCGTCAAAAGATGAAGACTTGCAGGGAATGCCGATGACCGGCAAGACGGTATTGGCGGCCAAAGCGCCCGCCAAGTGTGCCGCCATACCGGCTGCGGCTATTAAAACTTGAAAGCCGCTCGTTTGCGCTTGCTGCGCGAACTCCGCGGCTTCCTTCGGACATCTGTGTGCAGAGAGAACTCTTACTTGGTATTCCACCCCATACGCGTCAAGGGTGTCCAACGCTTTTTGGACAATCGGCAGATCGCTTGTGCTGCCCATAACCACTCCGACTTTTGCCATTGCGGCTTCCTCCGAAAAAACGAAAAAAGCAGACAGCAAAGCTGTGTTGTCTGCCTTAACGGTTGATAGCGGTTGCGCTCGATGTTGGGTGGTATGTTTGGTGTCGAATCGACACCGAGTGCATTTCCGTGACAAGGGCATATTAACAGCGCGGCAATCGTTTGTGCAATAAAATCTACAAGAGGCGCACACTAAAACGCGAGGGGTATCACCCGAAGAAAAACAAAGGCTTTTAAGCTATCGGCGCCTGTACGAAACCCTCAACCGAGCAAAGCAGCATATAGCCGATATCGTTGGCTCCGCCGGCCTCCCCCAAGCCCGTTTCGAACACGAAGAATCGCTCGATTTCGTGGGCACCCGGACGCTCGAAGGTTATCTTGGCAACCATGTTGCGACTGATGAGTTCATACAGATAAGCGGCCTTTTGCATGGGAGTATCGAAGCGGGTTTCGAAGAAAGATTCCCCCTGCCCCAGCTTGAGATAGCTGACGGGCTTAAGTCAGTAGTTGCCCTGCGGCGTGAACACGAATATGCGGCTGTGTGCGCTGAATCCCTTGCCGGAAGAATATGCCTCGATAAAGCGTGCGAACATCGCATGCGAACGCATATTGCGCCCGTATATGTAAACACCTTCGTTTTCGTGAAGGAATTCCTGTGCGGAAGTACCCACCTGATCACGTACGACAAAAGGCGTCCCCATCGAAGGCCAAATCGCGTTTCCCTGGATGCCGTCGAAGGATCTGTATAAGTAGGTATCGTTGTCTTGGCCCAAACATATCGGGAAACTGATGCCTGCATCGGGAACGTAGACCCATGCGACGATATCGCTGTTTATGCTCAGCAATCCTCCCCAGAACACGCCCGTATCTGCCAAAAGCGCCGATATCTCCTCATCGCTTGCGCTTGCAAGCGCGGTGGGGGCCTTAATCATGGACGAGGAAAGATCGTCATATTGTTTTTGTCCGAAATAATAAGAAAGCGTATAGGCGCTGAACACGCCCGCCAACAAAGCGATGGTGCAAACGACAATCAAAATCGCACGCAGACCCGCACGTTTTTTCTTGCCGGAGTTTATGCGTCTGGCCGTTTCGTCGCTTCGCGCCGTACCCATCCGCCCGTATTTGCTTTGACTGCGCGGATCTTCCACAGGCCTGACAACCGGAGCCTGCACAAGGGCAAAATCGTCCTCCGACACTTCATCGGCGGTGATTTCTTCTTCATCTTGCGTTTCGTTACCGACGAGCTCTTCTTCCCACAATTGTGCCTCCGATTCCCAATCGATGTCTTCTTGAGGTACTGCGGAAACTTCATTCTCCTCTTCTTCGTCATCCATAAAGAAAGGAGCGGCGTGCTTGGCGTACTTGAGCTTGGGTTGCTGTTTTTCGGGAAAATCGACCATAAACGTATTATAAAAGCAAGAAAGCACCCGCACGGTATACGGGTGCTTTCATCAATCAAACATAGAGAAAACTCAACCGAATGGTTATTTCTTCTTCATCTCGGAAACGAAGCCCTTGATGATGTAGAACAAAAGAACGGCAACGACGAGACCGCCCAATACCCATAACAACCAAACGGGAATCGCGAGTCCGAAAATAGTTACAGTGGCCATTTTTATAAACCCCTTTTTCTTTCAATCGAATTAAAGCCTAAGCTTTTTGTCTGCGTAATTGTAGCATTAAATGTGTCCGCATCGCGCTGCGACACGGACACATCGTTAAGCGTTATTCCTCTTCGTTGTCCTCTTCGTCATCGTCGATGAACGACTCAAAGGAGCTGTTGTCCTCGTCATCGAGAATCTTCTTCTCATAGTCCTCGGTAATCGAGCTGAACCCGTAATCGCCCAAAAGCAATTCGTCGAGCTCATCGGTCATAAGGCGCTGTTGATACTTGCGTGAAGGCAGTGCCTCGCCGAGCATCTCCTCGTCATCGCCGTAATAGGTGTTAAGCGATGTTCCTCCCAAGATGACCGTGTCATCAGGCGAGAAGACGTAATCCATCAAAGAGCTCACATCATCCAAGGATGCGGTGAGATCGTTTTCGATGACCCACATCAAATCGTGTGCCTCAAGACCGGCTTTGAGCTCTTCGATGGCCTTGTTGCCGATGCCCTCGATACGCATCAACTCATCCTCGGTCTTGCCCCACAAATCCTCGACGGTTTCGATACCGGCTTCGGAGAACTTGTTTGCCCAACGCTGGGAAACGCCCAAATCATCCTGGATATAGAGACGTGCGTCCTCGTCGGAGAGCTGTTTGCCGCGACGGCCGAGCATGCCGTAGTAACGGGAACCCATACCCAGATAGCCGTCGTTGTCGAACTGCCAATCCTGAGCCTGCGGGAGCAATTCCTCGATCTGGCGCAGCATGTCGGGCGCGTCCTCGGGCAAAGCATCCGCGGATGCCTTCTCCACCGGCTTGCCCTTGTAGGTAAGCGTGACGTTGCGATAACGCGGAACGCCGGTACCTGCCGGGATGGGCTTGCCGATAAGGACGTTTTCTTTCAGACCGCTGAGCATATCGACCTTGCCCTCGATGGCGGAATCGGTCAATACCTTCGTGGTCTCCTGGAACGATGCCGCGGAAAGGAAGCTTTCGGTGGCTAGAGAGGCCTTGGTGATACCGAGCAATTGCGGTGTTGCGGTCGGCGGGTTTTTACCCTCGGCGATAAGCGCGTTGGCGATATCCTCGAACTCGTAGCGATTCATCTGGCTGCCGGGCAGCAAGTCGGAATCGCCTGCCTCGGTTACCGATACCTTGCGAAGCATCTGGCGTGCGATAACCTCGATATGTTTATCGGAGATGGCAACGCCCTCGCCTTGGTAAACCGACTGTACTTCGGAAACGATGTAACGAAGCGTGGTGTAAAGATCGGTCAAACGCAGCAAATCAACCGGATACAAAGAACCCTTGGTCAATTGCTGGCCGACACGAACCTCGCAACCGTCGGTGACACCTTCGTAGAGCTGTGTACGCGGAGATACTTCCACTTCCGTGCAGTTGCCCTCTTGGTCATGAATCGTGATCTTCTTGCTTTGCTTGTCGCCGGTCACCTGCAGCGTACCGGAGATTTCGGCAATGAGCGCCAAACCCTTGGGACGACGTGCCTCGAAAAGCTCTTGTACACGGGGAAGACCCTGCGTGATGTCGGAGCCGGCAACACCGCCGGTATGAAACGTACGCATGGTCAACTGCGTGCCGGGCTCGCCGATGGACTGTGCGGCGATGATGCCGACGGCGGTACCGATGTTGACCGGGCGGCCGGTCGCCAAATCCCAACCGTAGCACTTCTGGCATACGCCGTGATGCGCGCGGCAGGTCATGACGGTACGGACGTTGACGGTCTCGAGACCGGCTGCGATCATCTCTTTGATCTGGGCCATGCTCTTGATGTAGCTGCCGGCTTGTGCCAACACCTCGCCTTCGGAGGTGACCACATCCTCGATGAGGCAGCGACCGATCAGGTTCTCATCGGGTTTCTTGCTCTTGTTCTTCTTGTCGATGACCTGAAGCGGATAGACAACGCCTTCCTTGGTACCGCAATCAAGCTCGCGGATGATGACGTCTTGCGCAACAT
>JAGCZM010000099.1 GCA_017960005.1 Eggerthellaceae bacterium | reverse complement strand
TATCCGCATTAAGCGATTGCGGCAGCAATGAGGCGGCATCCGCCATCATGACCACCGACACCAAGGCCAAAGAGGTGGCGGTTTCCTTTGTCATCGATGGTATCGAATGCCGTATCGGCGGCATCGCCAAAGGAAGCGGCATGATTCATCCCAACATGGCAACCATGCTGGCGTTTATCACATCGGATGCAAATATCACGCCTTCGGCGTTGTCCTTGGCATTGAAGGCCGTGGTTGAAGATACGTTTAACATGATCAGCATCGACGGGGATACTTCCACCAACGACATGGCGGTCGTGCTCGCAAACGGTTGCGCCCACAACAATGCGATCGAAGAAAACAAAGAAAGCTTCGATTTGTTCAAATCCGCTCTTGAGACGGTGTGCAAGGTACTTTCGCGCATGATGGCCGCAGACGGCGAGGGCGCATCCAAGCTCATCACCTGCAACGTAAGCGGAGGACATGACGTTGCCGCCGCCAAATGCATCGCCAAAAGCGTCATCGCTTCTTCTTTGGTCAAGGCGGCGATGTTCGGATCGGATGCCAACTGGGGTCGTGTGCTTTGTGCCATCGGCTACAGCGGCATCGAGGTCGATGTCATGAAGATCGGCGTTTGGTTTGCGAGCAAGGCAGGTCGCATCGAGGTTTGCAGAAACGGAGTGGGTGTGGAGTTTTCCGAAGAAAGAGCAAAAGAGATTTTGCTTTGCGATGAGGTGGATATCGATATCGATCTGGCAAGCGGGGATGCCAAAGCTACCGCTTGGGGATGCGATTTGACGTACGAATATGTCAGGATAAACGGGGATTACCGCAGTTAATCCGTAAAGAAAGGGCTTACAGCATGGTCGGGAATTTCTCAAACTCGGAACGCATCGAAGTATTGAGACAGGCGCTTCCTTACATCAAGAAGTACAACGGCAAGGTCGTTGTCGTCAAATACGGCGGTAACGCCATGATCGACGAAAACCTCAAACAAGAGGTCATGGCAGACATCGTCTTGCTGTGGTTGATAGGCGTCAAGGTCGTCGTGGTTCACGGCGGCGGTCCGGAGATCTCCGATGCCATGCAAAGGCAGGGCATACAGCCCAAGTGGGTGGACGGTTTGCGCTACACAGACGAGGAGACCATGGACATCGTCAAACGCGTGCTTGCCGGCAAGGTCAACAAGGGCTTGGTCAACATGGTGCAGATGCACGGCGGCAAGGCCATGGGTATCGCCGGCATGGACGGACATCTGATTTCCGCCGAGCAAAAGGATCCATCGCTCGGATTGGTGGGAGAGATAACCGGCGTCAACGTCGAGCCGCTGACGGTATTGCTTGAGCACGGATATATTCCCATCGTTTCGTCTTTGGGTTGCGATGATGCCGGCAACGTCTACAACATCAACTCCGATACCGCGGCCGCCTATATCGCCGGTGCCTTAAAGGCGGAGCGTCTGGTATTGCTCACCGATGTCAACGGACTGCGTCGCGACGTCAACGACCCCGATTCCCTTATTCCCGAGATTTCGGTGGAGATGGCACGTGAGATGGTCGACAACGGTGGGGTATCCGGTGGCATGAAACCCAAGCTTGCCTGCTGTATCAAGGCAATCGAGGAAGGTACGGGTAACGTCATCATGCTTGACGGACGTGTCAATCATGCCGTGTTGATGGAACTTTTGACCGATGAGGGCGCCGGTACTTTGGTACGCGGCCGTGCCCGTCAAAAACTGGTCGGTTTAAACGCCTGAGGACAAACGATGAATGATTCTTTTGACATAAAACAAACCGAAGACGCCTTCGTGGCGCATACCTACGGAAGGTTTCCGATTGCGCTGGTGGGCGGTAAAGGCTCGCTCGTTTTTGACGAGACGGGTAAAAGCTACATCGATTTGGGCAGCGGCATCGCCGTCAACTCGTTCGGGGTTGCCGATGATATCTGGCAAAAAGCGGTAAGCGATCAGATGGCATGCATTCAGCATACCTCCAATCTGTATTACAACGAGCCCTGCGCGCGGCTGGCAAAGATGCTTTGCGAGCGTACCGACATGGCCAAGGTGTTTTTCGCAAACAGCGGAGCGGAAGCAAACGAGTGTGCCGTCAAGGTTGCCAGAAAGCATGCCGCCCGGACGCTGGGAAGCGATACCTATACGATTCTCACGTTGGAACAAAGCTTCCACGGCAGGACGCTGACGACGCTGGCGGCAACAGGCCAAGATCATTTCCATGAGCTTTTTACTCCGTTGACGCCCGGCTTTGTCCATATACCCGCAGGCGACATCGATGCGATTAAGGTCGCATTCTCCCAAAACAAGATAGCGGGTGTTTTGGTCGAATGCGTGCAAGGCGAAGGCGGCGTCAATGTCGTTGACGGAGACTTTTTGCATGCCTTGTCCGATTACGCTCACAAACACGGCGCTTTGTTTATGGTGGATGAGGTACAGACCG
>JAGCZM010000098.1 GCA_017960005.1 Eggerthellaceae bacterium | reverse complement strand
GGAAGGCGATACGACGATTGCTTATCAAAAACAGATGCTCGGTACCGGAGACGCGGTCAACGCATGCAGGGAGTTGTTTGAGGACTTTGAGGGAGGAATCGTGGTCTTGTCGGGGGATTGCCCCTTGATCACCTCCCAAACCATCAAAACATTGATTCAAACCCAAAAAGAGCAACAGGCCGCAGCGGTGGTACTGACGATGGTGCAGGATAACCCCTTCGGATACGGACGCATTATTCGTGACGAAAACGGCGAGATTATGGCCATCGTCGAGCAAAAGGATGCCACCGAAGAGCAGGCGCTCATCAAGGAATGCAATTCCGGTTTTTATTGCTTCGATGCCAAAACACTGTTCGAGATGCTGAAGCAGGTGGATAACAACAACGCGCAATCCGAATACTATCTGACCGATGTGCTGGGTTTGTCGCGCAAAGCCGGCAAACGCGTCATCGCGTGTATTGCCCAAAACAATGCCGAATGTGTGGGTATCAACACGCCTGAGCAGTTGGCGGCTGCCGAGGCAATAATGCAAGGTTAAAATACGCTTGAGAATAAACAACAACTACCGAAACAAAGGAGAGTCAGGCATGTCGGCAGCAGAAAAGCGCATGGCGGTATTTTCGGGATCGGTTGCCCCTGAGTTGGCGGAAGGTATCGCCGACGAACTGGGGATTGCTTTGGGAGACGTCAAACTCGAAAAGTTTGCCAACGGAGAAATATATGCGCGCTTTTTATCGAGCGTGCGCGACATGGATGTCTTTTTGATTCAAAGCGTTGCCGGCCAAAACGTCAACGACGCCCTGATGGAACTTTTGATTATGGCCGATGCCGCAAAGCGTGCTTCCGCTCGTAGCATCACCGCCGTGGTATCCCATTACGGCTATGCCCGCCAGGACAGAAAAGCCGCTTCCCGTGAGCCCATCACCGCCAAGTTGGTGGCCGATTTGATGCAGGCATCCGGCATCACCCACATCATCACGATCGATTTGCATGTCAGCCAAATCGAGGGATATTTCAACATACCGGTGGATCATCTGACCGCTTTGCCGGTGTTGGCGGAGTATTTCCGCAACAAGAATCTCGACAATATGTGCGTGGTCAGCCCCGACATGGGTCGCGCGAAGGCGGCAAAACGTTTTGCCGATATTTTGGGTTGCGATGTCGCCATCATGCATAAGACCCGTCCCGCGCATAATGTTGCCGAAATCACCGCGCTTATCGGCGATGTCGAGGGCAAGACCTGCATCATCAACGACGATATGATCGATACCGGCGGCTCCGTTGTCGCGGCCGTTTCTTCTTTGAAAGCAAAGGGAGCCGAAGAGGTATATCTTTGCGCCACCCATGCGGTGTTCAGCGGTCCGGCATACGAAAGATTGTGCAACTGCGATGCGAAAGAAGTCGTGGTCACCGATACCATTCCGGTCGATAAGGCCAAATGCGGCGACAAGATTTCGGTGGTGTCGATTGCGCCCATGCTTGCCGAAGCAATCAAAGACGTACATGGCGGTATCGCGTTTGACGGTTCGCGTCATCTCGATATCGTTTTGTGATTTCGTTTTTCGAACACGGAGAAGCCCTTGTCTGATACGTTTGTCATAGTCGGTCTGGGTAATCCCGGACAGGAGTATGCCGATACCCGTCACAACGCGGGTTTTATGGCAATCGACATCTTGGCGCAACAACTCAACGTCCGCTATTGGAAAACCGAATGCGGATGTTTGGTCGGCAAAGCTTCTTATCAAGGCCGCGATCTCGTATTGGCAAAACCCCAAAGTTTCATGAATTTGTCCGGCGGTCCGGTCAAACAGCTTTTGGCCAAG
>JAGCZM010000097.1 GCA_017960005.1 Eggerthellaceae bacterium | reverse complement strand
GATTATCTGGTAACCGTCGGATTGCTGATGCTGTCGGTGACTTTGCTTGCTCTTTTGGTGCACTCAATCATGAACTTCTTTGCCTGTCGCACCGCGGCAAAGATCGCACGCGATCTGCGTACGAATCTGTTTGATCGGGTCGTTTCTTTCTCCGATACCGAGATCAACAAGTTCGGTGCCGCAAGTCTCATCACCCGCGGTACCAACGACATACAGCTCATCCAAAACCTTTGCCTGATGGCGCAGCGCATGATGGTCTATACGCCCATCATCGCCATAGGCGGCATCATCATGGTCACCCAAACCAACGTGTCCATGGGATGGATCATCGCGCTGGCCGTAGCCATCGTCGTGGTGGTCATGGGCATTTTGATCGGCATCACCATGCCGAAG
This sequence comes from Eggerthellaceae bacterium, assembly GCA_017960005.1. Classification (GTDB taxonomy): domain Bacteria; phylum Actinomycetota; class Coriobacteriia; order Coriobacteriales; family Eggerthellaceae; genus RGIG10264. The sequence goes on along the minus strand of JAGCZM010000097.1, from coordinate 1,893 downwards.
TTCAAGATCATGCAAAAGTTGATAGACAGGGTCAATCTGGTTTCCCGGGAAATACTGACCGGTTTGTCGGTGGTTCGCGCGTTCGGCAAACAGCAATACGAGGAAGATCGCTTCACGCAGGCCAATACCAAACTCCTCAAAACCCAGTTGTTCACCAACCGGGCCATGGTGTTGATGAGCCCCATTTTGGTGCTTGTCATGAACGCCGTTGCCATCGCCATCGTTTGGATCGGCGCGCAATACGTCGACATGGGTACCACCCAGGTCGGCGATTTGATTGCGTTTATCACCTACTCGATGATGATAATCACCAGCTTTTTGTTCCTCGGCGTCATCGCCGTGGTCATACCGCGCGCAAGCGTTGCCTCCGCCCGTGTCGACGAGGTTATCGAAACCTCGCTTTCGATTGAGGATGCCATCGAAACCTACGACGAGACAATCGGTGCCGGTGAGGGCATAAGCATCTCGTTTGAGGATGTGTGTTTCAGATACGAGGATGAAGAAAGAAGCGACAAAGAGGATAAAAAGCATCGAAGGAAGAAAGACAAACCCAAACCCGCGGATACCCCTCTTCCTTCCTATGTTTTGGAAAACGTCTCCTTTGTCGCGCCCGCCGGCCAAACCACCGCGGTCATCGGCGCCACGGGTTCGGGTAAATCGACCGTGGTCAAGCTTATCGAGCGATTCAACGAGGTCACGAGCGGTTCGGTTTGCATCGACGGGGTCGATATACGCGCCATCTCGCAAAAACGGTTGCACGAGCTGATTGCCTACGTGCCGCAATCGGCGTTTTTGTTCAGCGGTACCATCAAATCCAACATCTCTTACGGAAACCCCGATGCCGACGACGATCGTCTGATGCGTGCCCTCGATATCGCGCAGGCAACGGAGTTTGTTTCTTCCGAGGAGAAGGGACTGGATGCGCCGGTATCCCAAGGCGGCACCAACGTCTCGGGCGGACAGCGTCAGCGTTTGGCCATCGCCCGCGCCCTGGCCGTCGATGCCAAGGCGATTCTGTTCGATGACAGTTTTTCCGCATTGGATTACAAGACCGATGCCGCGCTTCGACACGAGCTTGCGTCATCGCTTAAAGGCAAAACCGTCATCATCGTCGCCCAACGCATCGCCACCATCATGAATGCGGACAACATCATCGTGCTCAAAGAAGGCAAGGTTGTGGGCAGCGGTACCCATGAGGTCCTCATGCAATCTTGCCTCGAATACCGTGACATCGCGTATTCTCAGCTAAGCGAAGAAGAGCTTGAGAGGGGAGGTGCACGATAATGGCGACTCCTTTTTCCGGACCGGGATCCAAGGGAATGAACGGCGGCATGACCTCCATCGGAGGCCCCAAGCGTCCTCACGGTCCCATGAGCGCAATGCTTTCGGGAGAAAAACCCAAGGATTTCAGAGGATCGGTCAAAAAGACCCTCGGATTCATGGGTAAATACAAATGGGCGATGCTTATCGTGGCTCTCTTTGCCATAGGCTCCACCGCGTTCAACGTCATCGGCCCCAAGGTGCTTGCCAATGCCACCACCGAGCTCTTCAACGGGCTGGTTGCCCGTATCGCGGGCGTGGGCGGTGTGGACTTCGAGGTGATAGGCACCATATTGTTGTCTGCCTTGCTCATATACGGAGCCGCCGCGCTTTGTACCTTTGTCATGGGTTGGATCATGGCAAACGTCACCCAGCGTCTGTGCTTTGATTTCAGGGAAGCGATATCAAAAAAGATAAACAAAGTACCCTTCGGGCATTTCGAGAAAACAAGCGTCGGAGATACGCTTTCGAGAATAACCAACGACGTCGACATCCTCGGTCAGACCATGAGCCAGGGCCTGACGCAGCTCATCACCTCGGTGGTTACCATCATCGGTGTGTTGGTGATGATGT
>JAGCZM010000096.1 GCA_017960005.1 Eggerthellaceae bacterium | reverse complement strand
GCTCCACGCTCATGACCAAAACCATATACAAATCATCCAGATATTCGAGCACATCGGAATATTCCGTCTTGGGCTTTATGGCCAACCCGGCTTTGAGACCCGCGTCGTTTATCATCTTTAGAGCCCGGTTTACCTGAGAAGCGTTCTCGAAAGCCTCGAGGTGAACGGTAATGATGTCGGCACCGGCACTTATATACCACGGGATTTGAACGAGCGGATTGTCTATCATCAGATGCACGTCAAGCAAAAGATCGGTGGCTTTCCTGAGTTGTTTGATAAGCGGAACTCCCATGCTCAGGTTCGGAACAAAATGTCCGTCCATGACATCGACATGCACGTATGCCGCTTTCCCCTCTTCGATGGCTTTGAGATCGGAGCCGAGATCGATGAGGTTTGCGGATAAAACGGAAGGGGCAATCTCGACGGTATCAAACATCAAATCCTCCAATGTGCATTGCCATGCCGCGTCGCGTTGTTTTTGTCGAGAATCATATTAACGCACAACTCAAAACCTATAATGCCGATAAAAACCCAAGCGGAGTATTTCCACAGGACGTTTAAGCAAATACGATAAGCCGGCATACGCAATGCAGAAGCATCCGAACACATATTTCTCCTACAAAACACCGGTAGGTGCGGTCATCATTGCCGCCAACAAAGAAGGCATTACCCATGTCATCTTCGAGGAAGCGGCCAAAAACCGCCTCAAAACCGGCAAATACAAAACGCTGTCCAATGCCGAAAAAACCCTGGAGAGTCTCGGAGCAACCAAAAAAGCATCCGCTCTCACCAACAAGGCGGCAAACGAGCTGCTCGAATATTTCGCAAAGAAAAGAAGGATATTCACGGTACCGCTTTGCATGCAGGGAAGCGAATTCCAAATTAAGGTATGGAAGGAGCTCGAAGGGCTGTATTACGGCAATTATTGCACCGTATCCCAGCTGGCAGCCCAGATGAACATGCCCGATGCCAAACGTATCATCGGCTCAGCCATCGCCAAAAACACCCTCGCGATATTTATACCCGACCATCGCATCATCTCGGCGAAGTTTTCTCACGAATTGACATCGGATGCGCCGATTCATCCGATCAGTCGGAAAGAAAAACTTTTGGCATTTGAGCTAAACGGTCTTCCCCGCGACAAAAAGGCTTAGTCCTTTTTCTTGAAACTCAGATATACGGGTGTTCCCATCATATCGAAATCGCTTCTCAGCTTGTTTTCCAAAAAACGTTTGAAATTGTCCGTAACGATGTCGGGTCTGTTTACGAAGAACGCAAAACGCGGCGGTTTGATGCCGATTTGCGTGACGTATTTCATGCGGAGGATGGCCTTGCCCTTGGATACGGTATGGCCGGTTTCTCTGATGTCGGCAAGCCAGTTGTTGAGCTTTGAGGTGGAAATGCTTCTCGTGAAGTTGTCGTAGGCAAGCTTGATGTTGTCCCAAAGCTTTTCGACATTGCGGCCGGTGGATGCGGTGGTGGCAACAACGGGAGCGTAAGCGATGAACTGCAACCTGTCCTCGATGCGCTCGCGTATATCCTTTTTGGCATCGGGACCCTCGATCAAATCCCATTTGTTGAGCACGATGACCATGGCGCAACCGCGCTCGACGGCATAGCCGGCAACGCGTTGGTCTTGGTCGGTCAAATCGATGGACGAATCGATGAGAAGCACGGCGACATCGGCTCTGTCTATCGCACGCATTGCACGCACGAACCCGTAATACTCGACGTCTTGGTCTATTTGGCTTTTGCGACGCAAACCCGCGGTATCGACGATGCGATATACCACCCCGTCATGCTCGATGACGGTATCGATGGCATCGCGGGTGGTACCGGCCACATCGCTGACGATGGAGCGGTTGTTGTTTGTCATGGCATTGGTAAGCGAGCTTTTGCCGGCATTGGGACGACCGATGATGGCAACGTTGATGCTGGGATCGTCTTTTGCGTACAAAGACAAATCCAGTTGCTTAAGCGATGCGACGACCTCGTCGAGCAAGTCCCCCGTCCCGTGCCCGTGCAATGCGCTGACCGGATAGGGATCGCCCAAACCGAGTTGATAAAACTCGTACATCTCGTCGAACTTGTTGGGCGTGTCGAGCTTGTTCACGGCCAAAAAGGTCGGTTTTTTGCTCTTGCGCAGAATTCGGGCGACTTCCTCGTCATCGGAATTGATGCCGGTTTTTCCGTCGACCAAAAACAAAATGGCATCGGCTTCGTTTGCCGCTTCGAATGCCTGAGAGCGGATGCTTCCCTGGAAAGCGTCTTCGTTTCCCATCTCGATACCGCCGGTGTCGACCAAAGTAAACTCGATGCCGTTCCAATCTGCTTTGTGATAACTTCTGTCACGGGTAACGCCGCGCATCTCATGAACGATGGCTTCATCGTCTTGAATGATACGGTTTACCAACGTGGATTTACCCACATTGGGACGCCCGATTATGGCAACTATCGGCAAAGCCATGTTTCTTCCTTTGCAAGCTTTCTCATTGTTTTGAAAACGCAATCATTTGAGGCATGAATTCGGTTGCGCTGCATAATACCATGCGCACCCGAGAACCTTTATCCTTAAACGATTCGAAACCACCGGCAAACACCGCGGTTTCCAAAGCGGAAATATCGTAATCGTCCAGCGTGATGCCCTCGTCGTTGAACACCACTTTGGGAATATAAAACTGCGGGATGATGTCGCTGCCTTTATACGAAGACAAAACGCTTCTCATGGCCGGAATCATGTCGGTTGCCGTCAGCAATCCCGTCACATCGACGTTTCCCCCGAAATATTCGTTTTTGACCACGATTTCGCTGAAACGTTTAAGAGAGGATTCCTTTATCAGATTGCCGAGCATGGGCTCCATGGCCTCCCCGACCAGGTAGTATGCGTGCATGCCGGCATGCGCGTAAACCTCATCGAGCATCGACGGAATGCCTTGCGCTTGAGCGAATTTCCAATCATCCTCAAAGCTGCGGGCGATGCCGATGCCGTCTTCAAACATCGCGAAATCCCCGTATACGGATGCATCGGGAAGCTTAGCTTTGCCGTTGGCGTTTCGATAAAACTCATCGGCGGCATACACCCACACACATCCTTTGTCGGATAAAGCACGTTTTTGGAAGGGTTCTATACATTTGATGACTTCCAAAGAAGCAGTCTCGTCGTTGAAGCTTTTCTCAAACGATGTTTGGTATTTGGTATATCCCAAAGGAACGATGCCGACACCCAAGATACCGGGACGCTCATATGCCCAAGAAAGCGTCTCTTCCAAAACCTTGCCGTCATTTTGACCGGGAAGCAAAACGATTTGCACATACGCTATGATGCCTTCGGCCAGCAAGCGTTCGAACACCTCAAGGCCATGAGCTTCGTTTTTGCCGATGAGGGCTTTTCTGACATCGTGATTGACTGCATGAAGACTCACATACAAAGGAGATATGCGCTGCAAAACTATACGCTCTTCGTCTTGGGAATCGATATTGGTCAGCGTCACATACGTGCCGGTTAAAAAACTCAAACGATAATCATCGTCACGCAACGACAAAGAGCTGCGAAGGCCTTTGGGAAGTTGTTTCATGAAACAAAAAGAGCAATTGTTTTTGCACAGCTTCACGCCGTCGAATATCAATTGCTCGAACTCAATGCCCCAGCTTTGTCCCTCGTCGCGCTCGATGGTCACACAACCCTCATCGCCGTCGGTATCCACGTAAGACACTTCGATGGAATCCTCGCTTCCGCTCATCCATCGCCAATCGATGAGATCGCGCAGTTTTTGTCCGTTTACGGCGGTGATGACGCAGCCGGGCACAAAGCCCGCATCGTCAAAAGGGCTGCCTTCCTCCACGCTTTTGATGATTGCCCCCGTCAAATCGGGGCATGGATGCTCGGCATCTATGGATTCGAGCAAATCGATGATTTCTTCTATCTGATTGTCAGGCGTGGAAGCTCCCGCGGTTACCCCGATGACCGAGCATCCTTCAAACGCGCAGGGATCTATCTCTTCGGCCGATTCCACATGAAAGGTCTTGGGGCATTTCTGCGAGCATATTTCGAAAAGTCTGGTGGTGTTGGATGAGTTTTTGCCGCCGATTACGATCATCGCATCGACTTTGTCGGACAGCTCGGCAGCCGCGCTTTGACGCTCCGTGGTCGCAAGACAAATCGTATCCATGACACAAGGAGAAATACCGCGCTCATCCAACGCCCGCACGATGCTGTCGAGCACCGAGCGGTTTTGGGTGGTTTGCACGACAATGCCCAAATTGCTCGGAATATCCTCGGGTAAATCATCTTTCGTGGAGATGACGGACACTTCCCCGCCGACCGAGCGCACGCAATCACACAAACCGTTTACTTCGGGATGCCCTTTTTCTCCGATGACGAACACATGCATGCCGTCTTGGGCCAGTTTGCATGCGGCTTTTTGGGCACGGGATACAAAAGGACAGGTCGCATCGAACACATGGATAGGCAGTTTGTTGAGTTGTCCTTTGACGCTCGGAGATACGCCGTGGCTTCGCAGCACCACGATGCTTCCTTCGACGGCCTCGCTCGGGTCTTCGATGACCTTTACGCCCTGGGCGATAAGCTCGTTTACGACAACCGGATTATGAATCAATGGCCCCAAGGTGTATACGGGCGCGCCTTTGGTGTTGGATACGGCCTTTTTGGCGATATCGAGCGCACGCTCGACACCGTAGCAAGCTCCCGCGTATTCTGCACGTAAAACCTTCATGGATCGTATCTTTCTTATAATCGGAAGAAAAGTATAACCCTCATCGATTTGTTTTATGCGTTTTTGGCCATGCAAATGGCGATGGCTTCCTCGGGAGTGTGCTTGGGGATTGGATGGTTTGCAAACAGTTCGCGGTAATCGTTTGATGCGGGAAACAGTTGCTTCATGTCGACTTCGGATGCAGGGCATCCGAACAAAAGCGCATATGATTCGCGCATGACATACCAAGCTGCCGCCTCCATGCGGTTCTCTTTTTCTATGAATTCGAAATCCGCCAACACCACCGGATCGCCGTAAGCGATGAAGCATTTGTTGAATTTCAAAAACTTGCCTTTGCGTTTGATGTCGGCAACGCCAATGGGCGCAAAAGGCAAGATGGGAACGTTTGCCATACGGGAAATGAGGATGCATCCGCCGTGCAGGGTTGCTTCGCGGTCGCTTTTGCCCCTTCTCGTTCCTTCGGGAAATATCGCAACCGCATCTTTGTGCTTGAGCAGATTGACGGCACGCTTGACGGCGACCGTATCCGCGAAGTCGCGCTTGATGGGCATGGCACCGCATCTGCCGAGAATAAATCCGGTAAATCCGCCGAGTTTGGCAAAGATGTTGTCTCTGCCGATTGCACGCGGCCACTGTTTGGGGCCGGCGTTGGCAACCAAAAACACCGGATCGAGATAACTGGTATGGGCGCCTATCAGCAATACGCCGTATTTGCCTTCAAAAGCCCGAAGCGCTTCCTTGTTGACGGTGGAAGAGCGCCACAAAACCGCAAGGATGGCCTTGACGATAAACAAAGCAAAGCACCAAAACCAACGCGGTATGGGCTTTTCTCCCGGATTGGGATGAACCGGACGATCGTAGACTTCTTTGTTCGAAAGTATAAGTTTCATAAAAACCCGATCCCGCCAAACTAGCGGCGTTTGAGAATCTCGTTTGCCATGTCGCAGATACGCACGATTACCTCTTCGATGTAGAGTCCCGTCGTATCAAACATCACGGCGTCTTCCGCGGGACGAAGCGGACTTGCGGCACGATTGGAGTCGTAATCATCCCTGCGCTGCAAATCGGCCAACACCTCATCGTAGTCCATGGAGCCGACACCTCTGTCGACGTTTTGTCTCACACGACGATGTGCGCGCTCCTCATCGGATGCCGTCATGAAAATCTTCAGTTCGGCATCGGGAAACACCACCGTGCCGATATCTCTTCCCTCGATGACATAATTGCCGGCGTTGCCGATGCGGCGCTGCTGCTCGACCAAAGCCTCTCGCACCGATACTGTCGCCGACACCGGAGATACGGCCTTATCCATCTCGAGTGTACGAATGGCATCGGTCACCTCGACACCACCGATAAAGACCCTTCGGGGAATGGGATCTCCCGGCGCAGCCTCGAAATCGATCTCGTAGGTACGCGCGATATTCCCCAGGCCTTCCGCATCATCCAAAGCGACATGGTTTTGGAGAGCCTGCCAGGCAACGGCACGATACATCGCGCCGGTATCCAGACAAGAAAAACCGAGCTTTTTAGCAACGGCTTTGGCGATGGTGCTTTTGCCCGCACCGGAAGGACCGTCAATGGCGATAATCATTTTGGCTTATGTACCTTTCTCACTCGGCAGCGCTTTTGTACAGCGCAACCGTTTCCTCATCGGATAACAATCGATACGACCCGCGCGGCAAATCGCCCAGGTCGAGATTTCCCATTATTTGCCTATGAAGCGCCAACACGGGATGTCCGACATGCTCGCACATGCGGCGTATTTGGCGTTTGCGGCCTTCGCGAATGGTAATGCTCAAATATGTCTTTTGTCCGCCGGGAGATGATTTCTTCGGAGATTTTCCTTTGGGAAGAGCACCCGCTTCCAGCATTTTTTGCGCAAAGGCAAGCTCCTTGCCCCTTAAAACCGACACATCCGCAGGCGCAGTCATGCCGTCGTTTAACGAAAGGCCCTGCTTGAAGCGCTCGATGCATTCTTTGTCGAACACTCCGTCGACGTATGCGAAATATTGTTTTTTTACATGATGCCGGGGATGCAGCAGCATCTCCCCCAATTCCCCGTCGTTGGTAAACAGCAAAAGTCCGGTCGTGTCTTTGTCGAGACGCCCGATGGGATACAAACCGGGATATTTGTCCGTGGGAACCAAGGAAGCAACGGTCGGTCGATGTTGCGGGTCGTCCATGGTCGTCAGACAGCCCGCGGGCTTATGCAGCATCAGCACAACCTTTTCATCGGAAAGACTTATTCGTTTGCCGTCCAGACAAACGATGTCTTGCTCTCCGTCGACCTTAAACCCCAACTCGCTTTGAACGACCCCGTTGACGCTGACGCGTCCCGCGACAATCAATTCCTCGCAGGCACGCCTGGATGCAACCCCGCTTCGTGCGAGGAACTTCTGCAGACGTACGATTCGGGGAGATTCGGTCATGGATATGCTTATTCTTCCTCGGTGTTGACGTTATCGAAAGACAGTTCGTCGAAGTTTATCTTTTCCACGGTGCCGAATACCGCAGAGGCAAATGCGCCGAGAGCAGACGACACCGCTTCGCGCTCTTCATCCTCATCCAAACGCACGCGCTCGAGCAATCGCTCCTGCGACTCTTCGGAGACGCCTTCCTCATCGGCGTAGTATCCGGTTTTGGCACCGAGGCGCGACATGATAAGTTTCTTGGATTCCTCATCGGGTGCAAACTGGGTCAACTCGGGCAACTCCTCAAGCGATGCCAGACCGAACTTCTCCAAGAAAGCCCTGGTCGTACCGTACAAAACGGGATTGCCGGGTGTTTGTGCAACGCCGATTTCGCGGACGAATCCCTTTTCCATCAAGGTAACGACCGAACTGTCGGAAATAACGCCGCGGATTGAAGAGATTCCGAGCCTGGTGATGGGCTGGTTGTAAGCGATGATGGCCAATACCTCTATGGCGGCCTGGGTCATACGCCGGGTATCCCAGCTGATGACGTAGTTTTGCACGATGTCGTGATAGGCCTCGCGGGTATACAGTTTCCAACCGCCGGCAACCCGCTTGAGCGTCAAACCGGATTTGCGGGCATTGTAGTCTTGGGCAAGAGCCGCAAGTGCCGATTCGACCTCCTCGACACTTGCATTGAGGATTTCCGCGAGTTTGAGGGAGCCGACCGGATCGTCGTTGACAAACAACATGGCCTCCAAGGCCCCCATCAGTTCGTTTTGCGTTTCGAATTTGTTCATGTCGGTTGCGACCTTTCGAGAGGAATCATTCGAAAGAGGTAAGCGCATCTTCGCCCTCAAAGCTCAGATCGCCCGACCCCTCGATATAGCTGATTTTGATATCGCCGAAGTTTTTCTTTTGCTCCACCTTGACCATACCGCGTTTGTAGAGTTCCAATACCGCCAAAAACGTCACCACGACCACCGCGATGGGCGTGTCTTTGGCCAGCAGTTCGGAAAACATGACGTTTTTCTTGTTTTTGAGACGCTGATGTATCGCACGCACATGCATCTCGACGGGGATGGGCTTGGCGGCGATATGCTCGGACTCGAGCAAAAAGACCTCTTTGCGCGCCATCAATTGCGCACAGGTAAGCGCAAGCGAATCCAAGGTGACATCGGCCAAATAATCGGGCATTACTTCGGCAAAAGACTCATCGGGCCCGAAAGGACGCCCGTGAAGCTTTGACCACGCTTGCGCGCAATCGGCGAAATGTGCGGCTGCGTTTTTGTATTGCTTGTAAGCAAGCAACCGCTCGATGAGGATTGCTCGGGCATCGTTGGGGTTTAACTCGGCAAGCTCTGTCTCAAGCTCGTCCAGAGGCTTGGGGAGCAGGCTTTGTGCTTTGATTTCGAGTAAGGTGGATGCGACGACCAGAAAATCTCCCGCCACATCCAAATCGAGCATCTCCATACGGGAAATCTCTTCGAGATACTGATCGGCTATTTGAGCGATGGCGATGGAGCCGATGTCGACTTTTTGGCGGCTCACCAACTCCAACAGCAGGTCGAAAGGACCTTCGAAGCTTTCTGTTTTGACACGCAAAGACACCGTTTATCGAATCCTTTTACAAAGAAAACACCATGATCCATTGAGATATCTGGCCCGCCGTCGCATCGAGATACCACCCGATGGGACTGAACGAAAACACATAAGGTACCACCAGCATCAGCACCAAAAAGATCGGCAAAGCATATTGCTGAACACGATAGTACTGAGGCAAATATTTGATTGGCAACAGCAGTGCGAAAATGCTGCTTCCGTCAAGCGGCGGAATGGGCAGCAGATTGAAAAACATCAAGAACAGATTGATGATGGCAAAATAAGGCAGCACGATGAAAAAGACGTATTGCATAAAGACGCTGCTTATGACCGCATCGAAGAAAAGTCGGTAGATAAGCCATTGCAAAAGCGCGGCAAACAGCGCCAGCGCCAGATTGGTCAGCGGACCGGCAATGCCGACCAAAAAGTCGTCCCGCCTGATGTTTTTGAAATACACCGGATTATACGGAACGGGCTTTGCGTATCCGAATATCGGACCTCCCATCAGCATCAAACCGAGCGGCAGGATGACCGTTCCGAATATATCGATATGCTTGATGGGGTTTAAGCTCAAACGACCCGAGCTTTTTGCGGTGGGATCGCCCAATTTGTAAGCCACATAACCGTGGGCGACCTCATGCAGCACCAATGCCGGAATAAAGCATAAAATCTCGATTGCGTATATCAGTAAGGTTTCCCAGGTCATGTGTTTTCCCTATGCGTGAAAAGCAAGGGCAATGATGCCCCTGCCCTTTTGTATGACGTACGTATTTTAATTGATGCGCATGAAACGAAGATAACCTACACCAATTCGCCAAAGGAATTTTGGCGAAGGGCCTCGTATGCGCCGACGGCAACCGCGTTCGAGAGGTTTAAGCTGCGCAGATTGCCAAGCATCGGTATGCGCACGCAGCATGATGCGTATTTTTGCAGTATCTCTTCGTCGATGCCGGCGCTTTCTTTACCGAACACCAAATAACAATTCGGAGAATACGAAACATCCGTATACGCCTTTTTGCTTTTACCGGTAAACAGATGCAACTCGTCTTCTCCGTGCTTCCCGAAAAACTCCCCGACGCAAGACCAGCGAACGATTTCGACTTTGTCCCAATAGTCGCAACCGCTACGGGAAAGGTTTTTGTCACTCAATCTGAACCCCATGGGCTCTATCAAATGCAAACGGGCGCCGATGCATGCGCAGGTGCGTGCGATGTTGCCCGTGTTTTGGGGAATCTCGGGCTCTATCAATACGATGTTGAGTTTTGAAGTATCGGTTGGCATTTAAGATTCCTTTTTCATCTCGTCTTCCAAAAGCGAAGACAAATACAGCCATTCTTCTTCTGCGGATGCGATACGGAGTTTGAGTTTGGCATGCTCTGCCACCATGTCGCTTGAGGATGCCTCGTTGATATAAAAATCGGGATCGGACAAAAGCGCGAGTACTTCTTCCATACGCTTGTTGTCGGATTCAAGCTGCTTTTCGAGTTCGGCGATGCGGTTTCTTTGCGCTTTGTATTTGGCATACACTCGATTGCGCGCTTCAGCTTCTTTTCTTTTTTGCTCCTTGGTTTTGTAAGTGCTCTTGGAAGCGTTTTGCTCTTCGGAAAACGAACGATGATTGTTGATTACAAAGGTTGTTTGACCGGGTGGAGCGGGCTTTTCGCCTTGGGCGCCGGACACCGCCTTGCCGCCGCGCACGTCTCCCCCGAGACGCTCGAGCTCCTCCAAACGGCCGGTCTTGTACAGGTAATAATCGTAATCACCATCGTATACGGTGATGTTTCCGGCATCAATCTCGACAATACGGTTTGCGACCGACCTGATGAGATGACGATCATGCGTGATGAGCAAAATACTGCCGGTGAACTGCTTGAGTGCCTGCTCGAGGATATCGGCACTGGCGATATCGAGGTGGTTGGTGGGCTCATCCAAACACAGCAGCGGCGTGGGAGCCACCAACATCTTGGCCAAAGCAAGACGGCTTTTCTCTCCGCCGGAAAGCACGCTTACCCTCTTGTCAACATCCTCCCCGGAAAACGAAAACGCACCCAATAGTGAACGCACCTGCGATATGGTCCAACCCGGTGCCACCCCGTCGAGCTCCTCAAACACCGTGTTTCCGGGATGAAGTTGCTCGAGTTGATGCTGGGCATAATAGGTTTTGGTGACATGGACACCGTATTCCACCGTACCGGAATCGGGCATAAGCACGCCGGCCAGCATCTTGAGAAGCGTGGATTTGCCGGCACCGTTGGGACCGACGAAGGCGACCTTGTCTCCCCGATACAATGTGAAATCCGCATTTTTGTAAACGACGATTTTGCCGTGGCTGCCGTCTTTTTCCAAAACCTCGTATGACTTGCAAAGACCTGTGCCCCGCACCACCATATCACCTGTTCTGGGAGGCTGTGCAAACTTAAACTTGACTGTCTTTTTCTCGTCGGGCAAAACGATACGCTGTATTTTTTCGAGCTTGCGGATACGGTCTTGAACCTGCTTTGCTTTTGTCGCTTTATATCGAAACTTCTCGATGAACGCTTCCATATGGGCTATTTCTTCGGTTTGCTTTTCGTAAGCGGCATAAAGATGCAAAAGTCTCTCTTCACGCTGTTTGAGATATGCCGAGTAATTGCCTTTGTAAACGATGATTTTGCCGTTGTCTATCTCGGCAACCCTGTCGACCATGGCGTCCATGAACGCACGGTCGTGGCTTACGACGATGATGCTTCCCTGATAACCCCTCAGAAAGCCCTCAAGCCATTTGACGCTTTCCAAATCGAGATGATTGGTGGGCTCGTCCAACAGCAAAACTTCGGGCTGGCGAATCAAAAGCTTAGCCAAGGCAATGCGCATCTGCCATCCCCCGGAGAACTCCTCGGTGCTTCTGAACAGGTCTTTTTCTTTAAACCCGAGTCCGAACAGCACGCTTTTGACGTTTGATTCGAGGACATATCCGCCCAAGGATTCGTAAATATCGCGTGCTCTGCCGCATGCGGCAAGAGCCGCCTCATCCGGATTGTTTCCGAGCTCTTCTTCGAGCTGTCTCAAACGGCGCTCGGCTTCAAGGATTTCGGTTTGGGAGGATATGACTTCTTCGAATACGGGACGGTTCGGCATCTCGATGGCGCTTTGTCGCAGATACCCGATACGGGCACCTTTTGCCAATACGATGCTTCCTTCATCGGGATCGTCAATGCCCGAGATGCAGTTGAGCAAAGTGGTTTTGCCCGCGCCGTTTGGACCGCATAAAGCCAAACGATCGAATTGCTCAAGTTTGAGGGTAACGTCTTGAAATAGCACCCTCATGCCGAAGCTTTTGACCACATGTTGAAGTTGCAAAATCATGAGAAGGGATTATATCGAAACAAAACAAACGGACCCGCCGTTAAGCGGGTCCGTCGTTTAATCCGAGACAAAAATCCGCGTTGTTATTTGGTCGTGGATTCCGTTTGCGTATTGAGAGAAAGCGTTCCTGCCGAAGACAGCGAACCGGATTCGACACGCTTATCAAAATCGTAATCCTTGCCCGGGAGGATGGCATTGACGACGATGCCGACCAATGCGCCGATTGCCAAACCGGTGAGCATGATGGTAATGTCCGGGAAGTTGATGTAGATGGCACCCGCGGCACAGTACTTGACACCGATGCTCAAGCACAGGATCAAAGCGGCAATCAAAACGTTGCGACTCTTGGTGAAGTCGACCTGGTTCTCGATAAGGTTGCGAACACCGACGGCGGAGATCATGCCGTAGAGGACCAAGGAAACACCGCCGATGACACATGCGGGCATGGCACCGATGATGGCGGCAAACTTCGGGCAGAAACTGAACAAAACGGCAAATATCGCGGCGATGCGGATGACGCGCGGATCGAATACGCGGGTCAGCGCCAAAACGCCGGTGTTCTCACCATAGGTGGTGTTGGCGGGAGCGCCGAACAAAGAAGCCAAAACGGTGGCAAGACCGTCGCCCAAAAGGGTGCGGTGCAAACCGGGCTCTTTGAGGTAATCGCGCTTGCAGGTGGAGCTGATGGCGCAGATGTCGCCGATGTGCTCGACCATGGTCGCAAGAGCGATGGGCATGATGGTGATAATGGCGGTCAATGCCAAACCGGCATCGAAGTCCTCTCCGCCGAGAGCAAAGACTGTTCTGCCCCAATCGACCGGCAAACCGATCCATGCGGCACTCTCGACGCCGGACCAATCAACCAAACCGAATATCGCGGCGGCGACATAGGCAACGATGACGCCCATCAAAATCGGGATGATCTTGAACATGCCTTTGGCCCAGATACTGAACACGATGATGGTGACCACGGCCAAGATGGCAATCCACCAGTTGCTCTGGCAGTTGTCGATGGCGCTGGAGGCCAAAGTCAGGCCGATAGCGATGACGATGGGGCCGGTAACGACCGGCGGGAAGAAACGGATCACTTTATTGACGCCGAAGAGCTTGACAAGCAAACTCAGGACCAAATAAAGCAAACCGGCGCATGCGACACCGAGGCATGCGTAGGGCAGCAGGTTCGCTTCGCCGTTGGGGGCGATTGCGAAATAGCCTGCCAGGAAGGTAAAGGACGAACCCAAGAATACCGGGACTTTACCTTTGGTGATCAAATGGAACAACAGCGTACCCAGGCCGGCGAACAAAAGCGTTGCGGCAATGTCCAAACCGGTCAAAACGGGAACCAAAATGGTTGCGCCGAACATGGCAAACATGTGCTGAAGACCAAGAACGAGCATCTTGCCGGTACCCATGGTACGGGCATCGTAAATGCCTTCCTGAACTTCTTCCACGGCAACCTTATTCTCTTCTTTGGCCACGGAAGACTTCCTTTCAATCGACGACGATTTCTTTCGAAGGATAACCTTCGTTTTTCTGCGCGTATTGTTTCATGTCATGAAAAATTCACCGACGAGAATCAAACAAACTTACAAACTGCCCACATATGAGCCGATTGAGCATACATCGGCGAATCAAACGAGGCTGTCCATCGTAATTATTTTATGAAAACCGACATTTCCGAAGAAGGTTATTCGCAAGTCCTTATATCCTTTTGCCGTATATATGCCCGCACGTGCGCACGTCCATGCGATATAAGAGGATGCCATGCAAGAGAGCTTCCGCGCAAATGAGTCATATTTCACGGCAGAAGAAAGAGCCGCACAAGAGGTATTCACCTATACCAACATGCAACCCGCACAAGACTCGGCTCCGCGCAAGGACGGAAACGATCTATTAAAACCGACCACCACCGTCAGAAAACGCCGCGGCGTAACCAAAACCATCAGCAATGCATTCTTGGTAGTAGCTTCTGCCACCCTCATCACAGTTGCCGCAGCCACCATACCCTTCGAGACCGTCAGGCTTTTTGCCCAGAACGGAAACGAGCTCACCTTCCTCGTGGATTTCGATGAAGAAAACGGAAAAATCGAGTATCTGCTGACCGACGAAGAAGGAGAAGAGTTTTATCCGACATATGGCGAAGAGTGGCACGAAGAGTTCATCGACGAAGAACAAAGTGTCCAAAAGCGCAACCGCTATATCACGTTTTCCGGGTTGCAACCGGATACGATGTATACCTTGACCGTAACCGACTGGGCCCAAGAAGGAAAAGTCCTTTACCGGGGAACCTTCTTCACCGCAAAAGAGACGATATATGTCTCCATCTGGGGCTTTATGGAACACGGCATGGTCCAGGCCGAAGTCTTTGTCGAACACATCGATTCGATTTACACCGTCATAATCGAGGATTCGCAAGGCAACAGGATCTTTGCCGACGACTACACCGAATCCTGCATGATTACGATAGAGCATGTTTCCAACAGCAATACGCCGCTTAACATGTACGTCCGTTACAAGAACAACATCATTGCCCAATTCTCCCTCGTCGAAGAAGGGCATGAAGAAAAACCCTACTTCGAGGCATCGGGTGACCTTTTCGACGGCTTGCTGACCATCGACTACTACATGTACGGATACGAAAACCTGATGCTTGCCGTGAGAGGCGAAAACAACGAGGTCGTATACGAGACCGGGCTTTCCGCCGGAGAACACACGATTACCGTCGATGAACTCTACGAGCAAAGCTACACCGTAACCGTCACTCAGGAAAGTTGGATCATATACTCGTTTACCGTGGAACCCCGATTGCCGCAAGACAAGCCTTTCTTTGAGGCGTACGGCGATTTGCTGGACGGCTTGATGACGATTACCTATTCCATGTCCGGTTACGATGCTCTGACGCTTTACGTCAGAGGACAAGGAAACGCAACCGTATTCGAGACGAGGCTTCCAGAAGATGCAAGCCCCATCTACGTCGAAGAGCTCATGGAAGACAGCTACACGGTGGTTGTCATGCAGGGCAGCACAACCATCTACACCTCCGCGGTTGAGGCCGAATGGACACCGATATTCGAAGCATCAGCCGATTTGCTCGACGGCTTGCTGACGGTTTCCTACTACAAGTTCCACTACGATAATTTGACCCTTTATGTCAGAAACGCCAACGGACAAACCGTGCATCAAACAACACTGGCCAATGAAGAAGGTTCCGTCGAAGTTGAAGAGCTCATGGAAGACTCCTATACCGTGGTCGTGATGCAGGGCAACACAACCGTAT